>JBILLY010000103.1:0-10103 GCA_044375835.1 Opitutaceae bacterium | reverse complement strand
GCTCTGGCGGAGAAAGGCGCGGCGGTTGACGCTGAGGGCGTGGGCGACGGGGTCGAAGGGCATCGGCGGAAAAGAAGAAACGGGGGAAAGAAGAAAGAAGAAACCTGGCGGGGCGGGCGGGTGGGCGGAGAGCGGAGAGGCGAGAGCTGAGGGGCGGATTCGGGTGATCGGAGCACTACAGAACGCTCAATGCCTAATGCTTAGCGCTTATGGCTTATCGCCTATGCCATCGCTGCGCCGTCAGTAGCGGGTGAGGGATTCCTGGGTGTTGAGGAGGACGCGGGCGAGGTGCGTCCAGGCGGCGAGTTCGACGGGGTCGAGGGCGGCGGGGAGTTTCCATTGGCCGACGGCGCCGAGGGCTTGGGCTTCGGCGGGGTTGGCGCGGTAGTGCTCGCGCTGCGTGGCGAGGAACGCGGTGAGCGAGGCGATTTCCTTGGGTTGCGGCGGGCGGGCGAGCGCGAGGACGTAGGCGCGGCGGAGGCGGGCGGAGTCGTCGGAGGCGGAGGCGTCGGCGAGCAGGCGGGCGGCGAATGCGCGGGCGGCTTCGACGAAGGTGGGATCGTTGAGGAGCGTGAGGGCCTGCTGCGGGGTGTTGCTCTGGGTGCGGAGCGCGGCGCATTCGTCGCGGGCGGGGGCGTCGAAGTTGGCGAGCATCGGGTGGAGGAAGGTGCGCTGCCAGTGCATGTAGACGCCGCGGCGCCACTGTTCGGGGCCGCGGCTGGCGACGTATTTGCGATCGGGGAACTGGAGCTGGTCGTAGTAGCCGTCGGGCTGATACGGCTTCACGCTGGGGCCGCCGATATCGGCGAGGTCGAGCAGGCCGGCGACGAAGAGGGCCTGGTCGCGGATGAACTCGGCGTCGAGGCGGCGTGGGTTCTGCGAGGCGAGGAGGCGGTTGGCGGGATCGACCTCGCGGAGTTCGGGGCGGAGGCTGGCGCTCTGGCGGTAGGTGGCGCTGGTGACGAGGAGGCGGACAAGGTGCTTGAAGTCCCAGCCGCCGTCGCGGAACTCGACCGCGAGCCAGTCGAGGAGGGCGGGGTGCGAGGGGAGTTCGCCCTGGGAGCCCAGGTCGTCGACGGCGGCGCTGAGGCCGGTGCCGAAGAATTGTTGCCAGAGGCGGTTGGTGACGGCGCGGGCGGTGAGGGGATTTTCCTTCGAGACGATCCAGCGGGCGAGGTCGAGGCGGGTGAGGCGGCGGTCGGGCGTGCTCTCGCGGCGGGCGGGGAGAAACGACGGCGTGGCGGGGCCGACGAGCGGGCCGGTCTCGTCCTGCCAGTTGCCGCGGGCGAGGACGCGGACGGGGAGCGGCGCGACGGCTTGGGTGACGAGGGACCAGGCGCGGCCGCCGTCGAGGTCGCGGGCGGCGACGAAGAGGCGGCGCGCGGCGTCGTAGGCGGGGCGGTCGGCGACGGTGCTCCAGTGCCAGGCGTCGAGGAGGGCGGCGGCCTGAGCGGGGGTGCGTTGGGCGCCGGGGACGGCGAGGGCGGCGAGCAGGGCGGAGTCGGCGACCGTCAGCGGGTCGAGGGCGCCGAGGGGCGAGAACGAGAGACGGAGCGGGGCGGTGGCGTCGCCGCCGAGGGAGACGAGGAGTTTCTCGCCGGGGGCGAGGTCGACGGGTTCGGCGAGCAACCAAGTGCCGCGGAGCGGGCCGGCCGGGCGGGTGCGCGGGAAGCGCCACTGGGCGCCGAGACCGAAGACTTCGGCGCCGCCGACGTGGAGCGGGCGCCGCGCGGTGGCTTCGCCGGCGGCGAAGGCGAGTTTGCGGGCCTTGCCCTTGGCGTCGACGACGCTGAGGGCGACGGTGAGGGACTTGTTGAGGACGGCGGCGTCGGGCGCGGCGGGGTCGACTTCGACGCGGAGGGCGGCGACGCGGCGGAGATCGGCGGGCTCGAGGGTGACCTCGAGGGATTCGCCGCGGCCGAGGGCCTTGGGCGTGGAGACGAGCCAGGCGGCGGAGACGACGGCGGTGCGGTCGGCGGCGGGGCGGTTGTTGCGGATGATCTGGGCGGAGGGTTCGGGGTAGGCCCAGCCGTCGGGGTGGAGGGCGCGGAAGCGGGCGACGGAGGTTTCCCAGGCGGCGAGGGCGGGCGCGGTGGCCGGGGCGGCGGCGAGGCCGGTGCGGAGGGAGGCGAGCACGGCGTCGAGCTCGGCGCGGGTGCGGTCGTAGCGTTTTTTCAGATACGGGCTGTCGACCGCGATCTCGGGCGGGAACGGGGAGTCGTTGTTGACGCCCTCGAGTTCGGGCTCGGGCGTGTAGCCGTAGTTGGCGTAGACGCCCCACTGTTTCACGTCGGAGAAGAAGGCCTGCAGTTCGTAGAAGTCGCTGGCCTTGATGGGATCGAACTTGTGGTCGTGGCACTCGGCGCAGCCGAAGGTGGAGCCGAACCAGGCGGCGGAAACGGAGCGGACGCGCTCGGCGCCGTATTTGGCGAGATACTCCTTGGGCTGCGCGCCGCCCTCGCGCGTCATCATGTTGAGGCGGTTGTAGCCGGTGGCGACGAGCTGGGCGGGCGTGGGATTCGGGAGGAGGTCGCCGGCGAGTTGTTCGACGGTGAACTGGTCGAAGGGTTTGTTGGAGTTGAAGGCGTCGATGACCCAGTCGCGGTAGGGGAAGATGCGCTGGTTCTGGTCGCCGTGGAAACCGACGGTGTCGGCGAAGCGGGCGACATCGAGCCACCAGACGGCCATGCGTTCGCCGAAGTGGGGCGAGGCGAGGAGGCGGTCGACGGCGGCGCGGTAGGCGGCTTCGGGGTCGCGGGCGGAGGCGCGCTCGAACTGCGCGACGTCGTCGGGCGTGGGCGGGAGGCCGGTGAGATCGAGGCTGAGGCGGCGGAGGAGGCGGGCGGGGGCGGCGGCGGGCGAGGGGGCGATCTTCTTTTCCGCGAGAGACGCGCGGATGAAGGCGTCGATGGGGTGGACGGAAAGTTGAGCGTCGAGAGCCGAGGGTTGAGAGCTGGGTGCGGGTGACGGCGACGGGGCGGGGATTTGGGATTTGGAATTTGAGATTTGAGAGGGGGCGGATGGCGGAGCGGGGGGCGCGGCGACGCCGGGGACGGGCGGGCGCTTGAGGTCGGCGTAGGCCCAGTGGGGTTCGTAGACGGCGCCCTGCTCGATCCAGCGCTTGTAGAGGGCTTTTTGGCGCGCGGTGAGGGGCTTGTGGGCCTTCTCGGGCGGCATGGGGTCGTCGGCGTCGACGATGCGGAGGTAGATTTCGCTCTCCTCGGGTTTGCCGGGGACGATGGGGACGACGTCGTTTTTGGTTTTCTTGAGGGCGTCTTCGCGGATGTCGAGGCGGAGGCCGGCTTCGCGGGTCTTGGCGTCGAAGCCGTGGCAGTGGAAGCAGGTGTCCGACATGATCGGACGGATGTCGCGGTTGAACTCGACGGTGTCGGGGAGCGTGAACGAGGCCGGCGCGGCGGCGGGGGCCGGGGCGGCGGCGGCCGGCGTCGGACGCGCGATCAGCGCGGCGACGGCGAGCGCGGAGGCGAGCGCGAAAAAGGGAGCGGCGGCGGCCGGCGTGGACGGAAAGGCGGGGCGGGGCATCGGGCGGGAACGGAGGGCGGAAAGGCGGAAAGGCGGAAGGCGAAAGGCGGAAGGCGAAACGCGAGAAGCGGAACCCGGAAGGCGGACGGCGAAACGCGGAAGGCGGGAGGCGGAGGGCGGAAGGCGAAACGCGGAGGGCGGACGGACGAGGCCGCGTGGTCAGAGGAGGATTTCTTTGACGACGCGGGATTCCTCGACGCCGGTGAGGCGGGTGTTGAGGCCGCGGAACTTGTAGCTGAAGCGGGCGTGGTCGATGCCGAGGCAGTGGAGAATCGTCGCGTGCAGGTCGCGGAGATGGACCGGATTTTCGGTGATGTTGTAGCAGAAGTCGTCGGTGGCGCCGTATTCGATGCCGGGTTTGATGCCGCCGCCGGCGAGCCAGATGGTGAACGCGCGGCCGTGGTGGTCGCGGCCCATGGCGGGGTCGCCGAGCTTGCCCTGGCTGAAAACGGTGCGGCCGAACTCGGTGACGAAGAGGACGAGGGTATCGGCGAGGAGACCGCGTTGCTTGAGGTCCTTGACGAGGGCGGCGGTGGGCTGGTCGACGTCGCGGCACTGGTTGGGGAGTTGTTTCGCGATGGCGATGTGCTGGTCCCACCCGCGGTGGAAGAGCTGGACGAAGCGGACGTCGCGCTCGAGCAGGCGGCGGGCGAGGAGACAGTTGGCGGCGTAGGTGCCGGGCTTGCGCACTTCGGGGCCGTAGGCTTCGAGCGTGGCGGCGGACTCGCCGGAGATATCGGTGAGCTCGGGCACGGAGGTCTGCATGCGGTAGGCCATCTCGTAGGCCTCGATGCGGGCGATCGTCTCGGGGTCGCCGAGTTCGGCGGCGCGGTCGTGGTTGAGCTTGGCGAGGTCGTCGAGGAGGGCGCGGCGCTGGGCGGCGTCCACGCCGGGCGGGTTGTTGAGGTAGAGGACGGGGTTGGCGCCGGGGCGGAGGCCGACGCCCTGGTGGGAGGCGGGCAAAAAGCCGCTGCCCCAGAGGCGGGAGAAGATGGGTTGGCCGGGGTTTTTGCCGGTGCCGGCGGAGACCATCGCGACGAAGGCGGGGAGGTTTTTGTTTTCGCTGCCGAGGCCGTAGCTGACCCAGGAGCCCATGCTGGCGTAGCCGGGGAGCTGGTTCCCGGTGTTCATGAAGGTGATGGCGGGGTCGTGGTTGATGGCCTCCGTGTGCATGCTCTTCACGATGCAGATGTCGTCGGCGATCGTCTGGGTGTGGGGCAGGAGGTTGCTGATCCAGGTGCGGTGGCGGCCGCAGAGTTTTCCTTCCAGGAGCGGGGGCACGACGGGGTAGGCGCTCTGGCCGCTGGTCATGCCGGTGAGGCGTTGGGTGCCCTTGATGGAGGCGGGCAGTTCCTGGCCGGCGAATTGGTAGAGAGTGGGTTTCTGGTCGAAGAGGTCGACGTGGGAAAACCCCTCGCTCTGGAAGAGGCAAAGGACGCGTTTGGCGGTGGGCTTGAAGTGGGGGAGGCGGTCGGAAGACGGAGAGACGGAGAGAGGGAGAGAGGGGGAGACGGCCTGCGCGGCGCGTGCGAAATTCTCCGCGAGCAGTGAGCCAAGGGCCACGCTGCCGACGCCGCGGGTGACATCGCCCAGGAAGTTGCGGCGGGTGAGGTGCTGGAGGCGCTGGGCCAGAGGGGTGGAAGGATTCATGGGCGAGCGGCGGAAGACGGAGAGAATGAGAGACAGAGAGCGGGAGAGATTCAGAAGGTCCAATCGTCGGGGTGGGTGATCATGTGGACCAGCATGGCGATGATTTCGTCGTATTCGGAGTAAAGCGGGCGGCCGGTCTCAGGCGGGAGATACCCGGAGCTCACGGCGAACTGAATCCACGTCTGTGTCTCGGCGGCTTCGCCCTCGGCGTCGCTGAGTTTGGAAACGAACGCCGCAGGATAGCGGCGCTTGCGCCAAGCTTCGGCGGTGTTCGCGCTAACGGAGCGCGCCGACCGCCGGCATTGATCGGTCAGGGAATAGCGCTCCTCGGCAGGAAATTTCTTACTCAACTCGAAGAGCTGCATAGCCGCTGCAAACGACCGACGATACACCTCCAAGTCGGTGTGTTTTCTCACCGCCTTCCTTCGCCGAGGTTTGTGCTCTCCGTCGCTCATTCTCTCGGTCGCTCCATCTCCTCAGTTCCTCGCAATCGAATCGCTGAGGTTGAGGAGGAGTGTGGCGACCTGCGCCCAGGCGGCGTGCTCGGCGGGCGGGAGGGTCTCGTTGCGCGGGGATTCGCCGGCCGAGAGGAAGGCGCGGGCGGCGGCGGCGTCCTTCGCGTAGCGGGCGCGTTCGCGGCCGAGGGCGGCGGCGAGCACGCCGAGTTCCTTTGGCCGCGGCGCGCGCGAGAGGCACTCGGCGAAGGCCCACGCGAGGCGCGCGGGGTCGTCGCCGGGGCGGGCGAGGATCTTTTCCGCGAAAGCGCGCGCGGCTTCCACGAACTGCGGATCGTTGAGCGTGACGAGCGCCTGCAGCGGCGTGGTGGTGTTGCCGCGGTCGATGGTGCAGATCTCGCGGTTGGGCGCGTCGAAGGCCATCATGCTCGGCGGCGGCGCGGTGCGTTTCCAATAGGTGTAGAGGGAGCGGCGGTAGAGTTTCTCGCCGTGGTCCTGCACGAAGGTCTGCGCGGTGGCGGGGGAGCTGCCGTAGTGGCTGACTTCGCGCCAGAGGTCGCCGGGGGTGTAGGGGTTGACGCTGGGGCCGCCGACGGCGGGGACGAGCAGGCCGGAGACGGCGAGGGCGTGGTCGCGGACGAACTCGGCGGGCAGGCGGAAACGGGGGCCGCGGGCGAGCAGGCGGTTTGGCGGATCGCGCTCGAGCTGCGCGGGCGTGGCGGCGGACGATTGGCGGTAGGTGGCGCTCGAGACGATCTGCGCGACGAGGCGCTTCACGTCCCAGCCGTGCTCCATGAAATCGACCGCGAGCCAGTCGAGCAGTTCGGGGTGGCTGGGCCACTCGCCCTGCGACCCGAAGTCGGCGGGCGTGGCGACGAGGCCGGTGCCGAAGAAGAGTTTCCAGATGCGGTTCACGGCGACGCGGGCGGTGAGCGGGTGGTCGCGGGCGACGATCCAGCGGGCGAGGCCGAGGCGGTCGGCCGAGGCGCCGGCGGGGAGCGGGGGGAGCACGCCGGGGGTGCCGGCGGTGACCTTCACGGTCGGTTGCGCGTAGTCGCCGCGATTGAGGATGAACGTGTCGCGCGGTTTGGCGGCGACTTCCATGACCATGGTCGTGAAGGGCTCGGTGAGCGCGGCGAGGCGGTCGCGGAGATTGGCGAGGTCGACGCGCGTGCGCGCGAGCTCGTCGCTGTGCGCGGCGCAGTGCGCCCAGAGCGCGGCGGTCTGCGCGGGGGTGCGCGCGGCGGGATCGGTGCGCAGCGCGGCGACGATTTCGGCGGGCAAATCGGTGCCGTCGTCGGTGCCGGTGATCGCGCAGATTTCGATGAGGCCGGGGATCATGACCTTGCCGGCGCCGAAGTTGAGCTGGACGGTGAGGTGCGGCGTGGCGGCGGGGTCGAGCGGGCGCGCGAGTGTGGCGGTGAGGTGCACCGGGCCCTCGGCGGAGAGGGGCGGCGACCAGCCGGAGTCGTTGCGCGGGTCGAGGCAGCCGGCGGCGGGATTCTGCGGCTCCCACACGCTGGCGGTGACGCGGGCGATTTTCTCGAGCTTGTGCAGGTTGACCTGATCGCCGGGCACGGCGTCGACGGAGAGGGCGACGGCGGTGAGCTTGAAAGAGCCCTTTTGCGTGGGCTCCGGGGGCGGCGCCATTTTCTTCGCGGACTTGCCGGCGGGCTCGCGGTTAGGCGTCGGGCGTGAGGGGCCGTAGCCCCAGCCGCCGAGCGGAGCGTCGTCGACGGGGTGCATCACGAAACGGAGCCCGGTGATCGGGCCGGCACCGGGCGGGAGCTGGGCGAGGATGTCGAAGGCGCCCATGTCGCCGGGATTGCGGAGGCGGACGCGGCCGTCGGGCGTGACCTCGAAGCCGGCGCCGCGGTTGGGGGTGGAGACTTTGGTGGCGCGCAGGGGAAGCACGCGCAGGTCGCGGCCGCGTGCGGCGAGGCGGGCGTGCTCGCGCTTTTCCCAGGCGGCGAGGGCGGCGGCGTCGGGCCGGGCGAGGGTGGCTTCGAGGGCGGCGATTTTTTCGCGGAGCGCGGGCTCTTCGCCGGTGCGGAGGACGGTGCGGGCCTTGATGCTGGGGCCGGGATTGACGCCGGCGTTGCCGTCGAGGCCGCGGTCGCCGAGGGAATTGAAGTAGGCGAAGAGGCGGTAGTAGTCCCGCTGGGTGATCGGGTCGTATTTGTGGTCGTGGCACTGGGCGCAGGCGAGGGTGAGGCCGAGGACGGACTCGCCGAGGGTCTTCACGCGGTCGACGTTGTAGTTGGTGAGGTTCTCCTCGGGGATGGTGCCGCCCTCGTGGGTGACCATGTTGTTGCGCTGGAAACCGGTCGCGATGCGCTGCGCTTCGGTGGCCTCGGGCAGGAGGTCGCCGGCGAGCTGCTCGACGAGGAAGGTGTCGTAGGGCTTGTTGTCGTTGAAGGCCTGGATGACCCAGTCGCGCCAGAGCCACATGTGCCGGCCGCCGTCGATGGAGAAGCCGTTGGTGTCGGCGTAGCGCGCGGCGTCGAGCCAATCGAGCGCGAGGCGTTCGCCGAAGTGCGGGCTGGCGAGCAGGCGGGCGACGAGGTCGGCGCGGGCGGACGCGGGGTCGCGCAGGTAGGCGCGTTCGAAGGCGGCGGCGGCGTCCGCGGAGGGCGGCAAGCCGGTGAGATCGAGATGGAGGCGGCGGACGAGCGTGCGCGGGTCGGCGGCGGTCGCGGGCGCGAGTTTCTCCGTGGCGAGGCGCGCCCGGACGAAGGCATCGATCGGGTGCGGCGCGGCGTCGCGCGGGGTGGTCGCGGAAGCGGGAGCGGGCGGCGCGGTGCCGACGGCCGGGAGCGGGGCTTTTTTCGGCGGGACGAACGACCAGTGTTCGGAATAGGCGGCGCCCTGCTCGATCCAGCGCCGGATTTTTTCCTTCTGCTCGGCGGTGACGGTGAGGTGGGCCTTGGGCGGGGGCATGACCTCCTCGGGGTCGGTGCTGTTGAGGCGGATCCAGGCTTCGCTCTTGGCGGGGTCGCCGGGCTTGAGGGCGGTGAAACCGTTGCGCTCGGCGTAGGCGGACTCGGCGACGTCGAGGCGGAGCTTGGCCTTGCGGGCCTTCTCGTCGAAACCGTGGCACGAGAAACAGGCCTCGCTGAGGATCGGTTTGATGTCGCGGTTGTAGTCGAGCGGCGCGGCGGCGGCGCGGAGGGAGACGGCGGGGAACGCGGCGGCGCAAAGCAAAAATGCCGACGTCAACATATGACGCGGGCGGACGGCGCGACGAAGACGCGGCCCGGCGGGAGCGGGCGCGGGGAGGGCAGCGGAGAGGGGCGACATGCGGTGACCGGGCGGGGTGGAAGCAGCGAAACGTCGGGGCCGGCGGAGGCTCCGGCGTGAGACCGATACTGACGACAGAAATCGGCCGCGGTGTCCGCGCAACTCGCAACCTGCCGACGCACGGCGGCGGCGGGGAGGACCGGGCGGCCGCCCAACCTCGGCTTCCCGACGCCGGCGGTGCCGCCTGCGAGGGGGAGTCGACCGCGCGCTGACCGCGCCGCCCCCGTCTCCGCCGCCTCCGCCGGCGACGCCGCCCCCGGGGAAAGAGCGCCCCCCACGGCGGTGGGGGGCCGGCAGAGTCGGCCGCTTGGCGGAGGCATATCGTCCTCGTCCGAGAGCGTCCCGTTACTATCTCCGATTAATTGCACCTTTATTTCCTAGGCAAAACACCCTAGACTATTCGGGCCGTCACGGATGGCCACCCCGTGTTTCCCACCTCCGGAGCGATCCCAATCCACCGTTTGACCCGTTTCGCCCAGTGCGTCGGCGTCGCGGTTCTGGCTGCGGTCAGTTCCGGCCGGGCAGCCACCATCGTTTGGGCCGACCTGGGCACGGACTTTGCCACCAATGCCAACTGGGTCGGCGCGCTCGCGCCCGCGGATAGCCTCGTCACCGACCTCGCCTCCTTCAACGCCGCCGCTCCGACCAACCAACCCGCGCTCGCCGCCGGCCGCAGTGTCGCGGGCGTCGTGTTCGGGGCGGCGGCCGGGGCCTTCACGCTGAGCGGGGCCGGCTTGCTCACGCTCGGCACGTCCGGCCTCAACAACCAGCACGCGTCCAACACCCAGACGGTCTCGCTCGCGTTGCGGCTGGGCGACGCTTCCGTCTTCACCAATTCCGGCACGCTCGTGGTGTCCGGGCCGGTCGACACCAACGGCTTCGCCCTCTCCCTCGCCGGCACCGGCGCCGGCGGCACCGTCTCGGGCGCGCTGTCCGGCACCGGCGCGGTCAGCAAGTCCGGCACCGGCACCTGGACGCTCTCCGGCGCCAACACCTTCTCCGGCCCCACCTCGATTCAGCGCGGCACCCTCAGCGTCGGCTCGCTCAACTCCGTCACCGGCGGCAGCGCTTCCAGCCACCTCGGCGCCCCCACCACCGTCGCCGATGGCACCATCCACCTCGGTTCCACCACCCTGACCGGCACTCTGCTCTACA
>JBILLY010000102.1:0-10121 GCA_044375835.1 Opitutaceae bacterium | reverse complement strand
AAGACGGAGTGGCGGAGCGTCCATGGTGGGCGAGGGCCTCGGCCCGGGCGTAGCGCCGGTGTTTTTCGAGCCACGCGACTTCCCCGGAGGCCGCCATTTCGTGCAGGTAGTTTTGGCGCAGACGTCCGAGACGAAGACCGGGAGCCTCCCGTTGACCGTGACCAACCTCGATGAAGCGAAATCGGCGGACATGCGCGAAACGGGCTTGGTAGGCCGGGTAGTCCGTCGAGCGCCGCACCCAGTGGCCTTCCCACAACATGCGGGGGGCGACGAGAAAGCCGTCCAGATCGTCGTGCCGTGATGCCGCGCGGCATTCCTCGGCCAGTTCCGGCGTGAACTGTTCGTCGGCGTCGAGGTGAAAGACCCAGGGATACCTGAACGGGATGTGCTCGTGGGCGTGGTTGCGTTGACCGGCGAAGTTGTCGAACGCGCGGGTGTAGACGCGGGCTCCGGCGTCGCCCGCGATCGTTGCGGTGCGGTCGGTCGAACCGGAATCGAGCACGTGGACGTCGTCCAACGATCCCAACGATCCGAGACACGCCGGGAGGTTTTTCTCCTCGTTGAGGGTCAGGATGACGACGGAGAACATGGTGTGGCGGTTTTGCCGGGAAGAACCCGCAGCGGCACGGTTGCGCCGATCGACCAGGCGTGGTGTCGCGGCAGGCCCAAGGTCCGGATCCGGCGGACCGTCCGGGCGCCGCGCGATTCGGGGGGGAGGGCGCTGAGCATCCAGCGGGGACCTCCGCCGGGTAGCATCCGCTGTGGGCGGACGTTGGCGACGTTGGCTACGCTGGTTCGGGCGGCGCGTGGGGCATCGGCTACGGCCGGAACCGCGGCCCTCGACGTGCGCTCGGGCTGGGCCGAAATGAATCGCACTGTTTGCGGCGCGTGTGAACGGGGGGCGACGGGCGCTCGGAAACGGGCCATCGGTCACGCTCCCGCTTCGGCGGCTCCCAACCGGAGGTAACCGATGGCGGTGTAGTAGCACAGCCACCAGGATTGAACGACAGCAAGGTTGCCGAACGGGAACTCCACCGCGGCATAGACGGCGACCAAACCGCAGCCGGCCAGCAGGAAGAGCGGCAGCGGACCGACGGTGGGGATGTTCCGCAGGGACAGGGCGGGCACCGCCGCGAGGAGAATCACCAGCGCAGTCCCGACGAAACCGAGTTCCGCCAAGCTCTGCAGCCAGTCCGAGTGGGCGTCGACGTAGTAGATCGGCGGGGCGGCGAGGCCGGCCCAGCGATCCTGCCGGTCCCGGCGGTTGAAAATCTGGAAGGCCACCGGGTAGCTGCCCATGCCCCAGCCGAAGAGCGGTTTCGCCAAGGCCATCCGGGCGGTATCGCGGTAGAGCGACGGGCGGGCGCCGAGTTCTCCGCCGAAGTGGGCAGCGCGCAGCTGCAAGCGGGTCGTTTCCGCGCGCACCGCGAGCATCGGGCGGGCCGCGTCGAAAACCACGGCGCCGAACGCACCCACGAGGGCGAGGCCGGCCAGCAGAGGGAGCGCGGTGCCGCGGGCGGAACGCCGCGACTTCAGCCACACGACGACCAGGTGAACGAGCGCGAAGACGAGAAGGAGTGCGGCGCACACGGTGCAGGAGCGGGAACCGCTCATGGGCACGGTCACGGCGACGAGCAGGGCCGCGACGACGAAGGTGAGGACCGGGGAATGCAACCGATCGCGGCCGCGATTGCTGCGAAACAGGCCCCAGGCGATCGCGAGGGTGGCCGCGATCATGAGGAGGGCGTAGGCGCCCCAGTGGTTGTGGTAGATGAAGGTCGCGAAGAAGTAGGGCTGGGGCGTCCCCACCGCGCCGAAATAGAGGCCGGGGGAGCGCGCCAAGTATTGCAGCGTGCCGAAGACGGCGAGCAGGACGGCGTTGAGCGTCACCGCGACCAGCAAGGTGCGGAGCAGACGCCGGCGGCGCACGATGAGGTAGAGATTGAAACACGACAGAACGGTCGCATCGAACACCCACAGCGCTTGCAGACTGACGGAGGGTCGGGCGGTGGTGGGCAGATGCGGGACTTCCCGCAGCCGACGCGCCAGGACCTCGCCGTCCATCAGGATGGTGCCGAAGCTCGGATTGAACAGGCCGGCCAATACGACGACGTTCAGGGCGAGCAGCGGCCAGAGGGAGCGGAGCAGGGTCTTCGCAATCTCGACAGGCGGACGACCGGCGAGGTGGATCGCCGTGAGAATCACGCCGCCGCTGGCCAGAACGGCCGCCGCCGTGCGGGCCCAGGCGACATTTCCGCCGAAAGCCCACGTGGTGAACACGAGCAAAACAGCGAGATGGACGACGACCGCGACCTGAAGTCGGAGCGACGGAATCTCGGGCTCGGGGAGGGAGGCGACTTGCGGACCGCGGTCGGGGACCGGATTCATGGCGCGGAACGCAGCTGGCGGTAGAAGTCGACCAAGAGGGTGGCGGAGTGCCCCCACGAAAAGCGCGGGATGACCCATGCTTTGGCGGCGACCCCGTGCGCGGCCAAGGCTTCCGGCGACAGCGCCAGCACCCGCCGGAGCGTCGATTCGTAGTCGGACCAAGGGACACACCAGCCGGCATGGGCGGCGACGACCTCCGGCCACGGCGTGGTGTCGGTCACCAGCACGGGCACGCCGTGGGCCAATGCGTCCGCGATGACCAAACCGAAGTTTTCCGAGTGGGACGGCAGGAGGAAGAGTTGCGCGACGGCATACGGCGGCGGCCGGCCCGTGCCGTCGAAAATGACAATCCGGTCCCGGGCCGGATGTCGGCCGATGTAGCTTTCCAGGTCGGCGACCGAGTAGGTCTCCGGCAGTCCGACCAGCAAGAGCAACCAGTCTGCGGGAGCGACGACGAGCCAGAGGTCGATCAGTTCCACAAGGCGCTTCTTGGCATGGAAGCGCGAGTAGAACACCGCGGTTCGTCTGTGGCCGGTGGCGGGGCAAGCGGACCGCCAGTAGGATGCGGCGGCCTGCGCCTCGGTGGTGTCGGGTTCATCGACGCCGTTGGGGGCGACGCAGATCGGTTGGGTGAAACCGAGCGCCCGGATTTCCTCGGCCTCGAGCGCGCTCGTCGCGTGCCAGCCGTCGGCCGACTCCAACGCGCCGGGATGGAGCAGCCAACGGGCCGCGGTTTTGCGGCGGCGATGGTGGGCCCAGGCCCACGGTGCCATCATACCGCGCGGCGAGACGACGTGGATGGCGGTGCCGCGGCGGGCTTGGCAGGCGCCGTAGTGCAGCGTGCGGCGCCAGAGGCCGTGGCTGTGGACAACGTCCGGCCGCAAGCCGCGCAGGGCGGACGCGAGGCCGACGGAGGCGCCCAGCAGCTCGGGCCCGGTGCTGGGAAACACCCTTGCATCCAACCCCGGCGGAAGCCGCGGCGGGAGCGTATCGCCGGTCGCCAGCACGGTCGCGGGATGGCCGAGACCGGCGGTGGCCAGGGCCAAGCGGGGCACGGACACGCTGGGGCCGCCCTGATGCTCACCGAGATGACGGACGACATGGACGATCCGCAGCGGAGCGTCGGGCGGCGAGGCGGACCCCGAATCTGTCGAACGTGCGCTCACCGGGGAATGCCGCGAGGTTTCAGCGGCCGGCAAGGGTGACCCGCACACACCATTCGCTCGGGTTGATCTTTGACGACCACGGAACGCGCGCCGACGACGCACAGGTCGCCGATCCGCACGCCGGGGCCGACGAAGACATCGGCCCCGAGCCAGACATTGGCGCCGAGTTCGATCGGCTTGGCGACGAGCGGCATGGACCAGAGGGAGTAGTCGTGGGTGCCGGCGCAGAGGTGGCAGTATTGGCTGAGCAGCGTGCCGCGGCCTAGCGTGATGGGCGCGAGGTTGTAGAGGTGCACGTGCGGTCCGATCATCGCGTGCGGGTGCACCGTGAGTTTCCAGGGGAAGGTGACTTGGGCGGTGGGATAGATGCGGATCGTCGATGGTTGGATCAGGCGGGCGCCGAACAAGGCCAGCAGCCAGACCCGAAACCGATGCAACGGGCGCGGACTCCAGCGGAAAACGGATGCCTGAACGAGCGACCAGAGGAGGCGCCGGGCGACCTCGCTGCGTGGATACGGGCGGACGTTGCCGCGCGCCAAGTAGGGCTCTTCGTCGGGTAGCACGGGAGGTCAGGCGGCGGGCCCGGCGGGCGGTGCCTCGATGAGGCAGGTCATCAGACCGTCTTTGGCGTCGGCTGCGTCGATCGAGCGGAAAGCGAGGCCGAGCCGCTCGGTCGTCGCGGCCCACTGCCGGCCGAGCGGGCCGTGGAATTCGGCCGCATCGCATTCGAAAACGACCCGGGCGATCTTCCGCCGGGAGAGCAATCCGATGCAGCCGGCGAGGACTTCCCAGTCATGGCCTTCGGTGTCGATCTTCAGGAGCGCGATGGGGCTCGTTTCGGACGCCAGTTGCTCGTCCAGAGTCACCATCGGCACCGCGGTGGAAGGCGACTGGTCCGTGACGATGCGACTCCAGCCGCTCTGCTCGAGATTCTGGGCGAAGCGCACTTCGCCGGCTTGGCGGCCGACGGCGGCCGCGACGGTGCGGATGCGGGGGCCCAGGCCGTTGCGGTCGATGTTGCCGCGCAGGGCGGCGAGATTGGCGGCGGACGGCTCGAAGGCGACGACGCGGTTGCCGGGGTTTTGGGCGGCCCACAGCAGGGAGAAGTAGCCGAAATTGGCACCGACATCGACCATCACTCCGGCGGGATGCCGGCGGGCGGATTCGATGACCAAGCGGGTGACCGGCAGTTCGTAGGCACCCATGAAGGCGATCGAGACATGGGCCCAATCCCCGCGGTTCAGGCGCATCCGCAGGCCGGGGGCGTAACGCAACGGCGCATCGTCGAAGTAGTCCGAGAAGGCGGCGGCATTGCGCGAAAAAAGCCGGTAGCAGACACTCGAAGCGAGGCGGGCGGGGAGTATCCGGAGCAAGTGTCGGATCAGTGGCATCGGGTAAATTCGGGGGCGGAGCGGGGTGGTGGAAACCGACCGGAGGAAGCGGACAGGCGGGCCGGTCGGACGCGGGCACCGGCCGGAGGGGCGGTTAAGGTCGAGGAGTTTGCGTCGTCACACAAGCCATCGCCTCTCGCAGGCCCGCCGTGGCGGCGGCGTAGTCGTAGCGACCGATCCTGGCGGCGAGGTCGGCCCGGAGGCGCACGCGCCGGCCCGGGTCACGCAGGTGGGCGTGCGTCTTTTGGAGGGCGTCGCAAAGCGCCCGGCGGTCGCCGGCGAGGAAACTCCAGCCGGTCTCTCCTTCCGAAATCAAATCGGGGCCGCAGCCGACGACATCGCTCACGATGCTTGGCACCCCTGTGGCCATCGCCTCGTTCACGGCCAGTCCCCAGGTCTCCTGATGGCCTTCGCTGGGCAGGACCATGATGTCCGCCGCGGCGTAAGTGCGGGGCATGGCGGACTGGTTTTGAAACGGCGCAAAAACCACGTCGACCTGGGCCCGCGCGGCGGCGCGCAGGGACGGTTCAAGGGAGCCGTGGCCCACAAAAAGCAAGGTTGCGTCGGGAAGTCGGGCGGCCTGAAACGCCGCGAGCAGGAGGTCGGGGCGCTTCTTGGGCTCCAGTTTGCCGGCGAACAGGACAAGAAATCGGTCGTCCGGAATGCCCAGCGAACGGCGCCACTCCAGCGCGGCGGTCCTGGTCAAGGCGGGTTCCGCGCCGAAGCGCGCGTTGTCGACGCAGTGCGGAACGTGGAAGATCCGTTCCGGCGGCGCGCCGTGGGCGAGGAAGAAATCGCGGTTGGCCCGGCCGGTCGCGAGGAACGCCGAGCAACGGCTCAAAGCCCACGCCACGACGGCGCGCCGGAGTCTCCTCCGCAATCCGCCCGCGGCTCGGCCCAGCAGGTGGGAGTCGCCGCGGAACAACAGCGGCGCCCGGGAATGTCGGGCCCAGGTCGCCAGGAGCCGGAGGGTGGCGGCGTAGGCGTAGCCGAAGACGAGCACGGCGTCCGGTTGCCAAGCGGCGACGCGCCGCGCCAGGGTGGGATTGCGCAGGTCGAAAAAGCGGTCGGTGCCGGTGCCGCGGGCGGTCGACGGGACGAATTCGGACGAGTAGCCGTCGAGCAGCGGAACATCCCAGGCGATGGTCCGGCCGAAGCCGGCATCCCGGCTCGCGGTGAACCCCGCCGACGAGAGATAAAACACGCGCAGATCGATCCCGCCCTCGAGCGCCAGGTGGCGGAACCAAGGCGCGTAATACTGGATCGGGTGCGAGACGACGACCGCGAGTTTCGGCGATGGGCGGGGACTCACGACGAAACGGGCTTCGGGGCGCGGTATTTTCGCACGAAGAAAATCGTGCCGCAGATAAGGGCGACGATCATCTGGAAGATCGACGTCAACCAGACGCTCGCGACCATCTCGAAGGAGGTGCCGATCTGCACGGACAAGCTCAGGAAGATCAGCGCTTCGAGCGACGTGAAAGGAAAAGGCCGCCCCCAAAATTCCAAGGCGCCGGCTCCGGCGCCGAGAAACAAGCCGCACAGCAGGGCGCCGATGAGCGGCCCGAAGTTGGCGTAAGCCTCGGGCAACAAGCCCCACGAAATGTAGGTGACGAGGGAGTCTTCGCGGGTCTGCCGGCCGAAATGGACATTCAGGGCCACCATGCCCTCGTGCGTTCTGGGTTTGTCGGGCCAAACCAGGCGGGGAATCAAGAGCACGGGGATGATCGTGTAGGAGCCGCCGCCGTAGGGCTTCACCCCGTGCGTCACCATGGCTTCCCGTGCCTCCAGCAGATTGGCGAGATTGTTGACGCGGTCGGAGAGACTTTGCTTCTCGGGGGCGAGTTCAAGATCCGCAGGATCGACTTCGACCGTGAGCGAACGCCAGCTCAGCTCGGCCCACTCCGTCATCCTGGTCGGCAGGTCCGAGAGTTCTTGCGCCGCGTAGGCGGCTCCTTCGATCCAATACCGCTTCCGCATCTCAAACTTGCTCAGATTGAAGAACGAGAAGAGCAGTGCGATCAGCACGAGTGGGACTACCGGGAGTCTTCCGCGTCCGAGAAAGCTGCCGATCAGCATCGCGATCAGCAGACTGGTCGCGGGAAAAAGCGTGTAGTTATAGATGGTCAGCAGGCAGTGCATGACCAGAAAGGTCCAAAACAGGGTCCGAAGGACGCCGCGCAGGGCGCCGACGCTCGCGAAGTAGCCGCCCAGCAAACCGCCGCCGGTGCCGGCCGCGTCGGCGATCGCCCGGACCAGAGAAAAGGCGTTGCCCGGAATAACGACCTGAAGCAGTCGCAGTTGGTTGAACAGCAGGAAGGCCATGCTGCAGCCGAGCAACACCGGGCCCAGCGACGCCAGTCTGGCCGATCCCTCGCCGCCCAGGAAACTGAACCGATGATAGGAAGGTCTGTCCGCGTAGGTGAAGGAGCGCGTGGCGAACATCCACCCCAGCATCACGGCCAATCCAAAGAGGAACACCTCGAGCGCGACCGCGACGATGGCTTCGTGCGAGTGTTGGCCGAGCACCGGATTCTGCACCAGCACCGGCGTCGCATAGAAGAGCAACGTTTGGATTCCCAAGATCGGTGCCAGCGGGAGCCCGGGCCTCCGGGCGGTCGTCCAAGCATACCACGGGAGCAGACTACCGACGCTGATGAGCAGAAACGCACTCAGATCGCGGGCCTGATTGAGAGCCATCCAAGCGGCTCCGGTCGCAACCAAAATACCGAACACGTTCAGGCTTTTGCGCAGCAGCGGCCGCACGAGCAGCGCTAGATCGCCGCAGGTAGTGTCACCGATGGAAAGGGGCTTGTTCATCGGGCGTCAGGAGGAGCGGACGCAAAGATACGAATCCGCCGCCACGCGCGGACACACGGCAACTGCCGTTCCACGGCGAGTGTTTGGCCCGAGACGGCGCCGAGACCGCCGAGGATCTTGGCGAGGAACGCCGTTAGGGAGAGACTCTTTAAGTGGGAATACGGCATCCGAGAGGTGCACACCGGGTGAAAAATCAGAGCGTGCGGCAGGAGCAGCACCCGGAACGCGGCGAGAGAGCAGGTCCGGTCGAGAAAAAGATCGCAGGAAGTCGGCACCATGGTGGGTCGCATGGTTCAGGCGAGGGCGGCTTGCAGATGCGCGGCCAGTTCGGCGACGCCGGGCCAACGCGCGCGCGGGGGCAGGAGCCGGGCGCGCGCGGCTTCGAGGGCCGCCGGGTCGGCGAGCAAAGCGCACATGCGCGCCACGAATTCCGCCGGGGTGGTGCCGGAGACAAAGACGAGCGGCTCCGCGACGTCGTAGCCGCGGGCGCCCGCCGGCGTGGTCAGCACGGGCAGGGCCCACCCGAGGGCTTGGCCGAGCTTCATCGAGGCACCGCGGGAGAGCCAGAAGACCGGATTGAGAAACAACGACCAACCGGCGATCTCGGCGCGCAGCGCGGTGTCATCGAGGCGACCGAGGTAGCGCACGCCGGGGTGGCGGGCCGCGAGGGCGCGACCGGCGGACTCGGGGCCGCCTACGAGCCGGACCTCCACCGCGGCGTCGGGGGCGCGGCCCAGGTGGTCGAGGAGACTCTCCAGCGCGACGCGGTTGGGCGTGTGGTCGAGGGTTCCGACAAACCCGACACGGTGGCGCACGGGCGCCCACGGCACGGGCGCCGACGCGACCACGCGGGGCAAAATCACGGTCCGGCGAGCGCCGAGCCAGCGCTCCAGCACGGCCTCCTCCGGCGACATCACGCACACGGCATCGAGATCGGCGTGCCGGGCGCGGCTCTCGGCGGCCAGGTCGAGCCCGAGTTGCCAGATCGCGCGGGCGCGGGCGATGCCGGCGGGCACGCGCCCGCCGGGGCCGGTGATTTCGTAGAGGTCGTCGCCGCTTTTGTTGCCGTGGGAGAGGGCGACGATGCGCGCACCGGGAGCGAGTTGGCGGCAGACGGGCGCGAGCCGCAGGAGTTCGCAGCGATTGAGAAAGACGTGGCTAGGTGTGAAGTCCGCACACGCGGCGGCGAGTGCCGCGTGCGATTCACCGGGATGGTAAAACAGATACGACCCGAGGCCGAAGCGCCGGCGCAGACGCCAAGGCAGGCGGCGCGTGGGAGCGACGCGGGCAAGGCGGGTCTCCGCCGAAGCGGCGCGCACGATGGCCAGAAATTGCCGACTGCACAGTTGCACGCCACCGGGCACGGGCGCGTCGAGGTCGGCGGGATCGTGGACGAAGAGGGCGTTCATCGGTCGAAGGTCTCGTGCCAGTGCCGGCAGTAGTGCCGGGCGGCCTGTTCGAGGGTGAGTTGTCCGACGATGAACTCGCGCGGGGCGAATTCACCGGCTTCGACCCGGGGCCAAAATTCGCCGAGCGCGGCCGGAAAGGCGGCGGCGTCCGAGAACGTGAGGCCGCAGCGGGCGTCCCAGTAGGGGACGGACGATACGGGACCGAACTGCACGCGATGCGGGTAGAATTCGGGATCCTGCCAGAAGCCCCCGCGATCCCAGGCGAGAATCGGCACGCCGGAGGCGAGGGCCTGCTGATAGGCGAGTCCCTGCGTCTCGTGTTCGCAGAGGAAAATCATCGCCCGGCAGCGCGGCAGCAGGTCGACAAACTGTTCCTCCCGGTAGTGCCCGTAGCGCAGGTGGGCGTGGCGCAGTCCGCGGCGCGCCAACTCGGCGCGGATCGGGTCGAGCAGGGACGGCTCGAACCGCGCGTAGTCCCAGCGGATCTTGTCGTAGAGGAGGACATCGAACTCGGGGCGAATGGCGGGACGCGGCGACCAGCGCGCGGTGTCGATGCCGACGGGCCAGACGGAGACCCGGTCGCCCCAATGGGGCTCGCACATCCGGCGCATCCACTCGCCGGGGACGAGAATGCGGCGGACGCCGGGACGACGCGCGAGCAGCGTGGGGTCCGCCAGCGGATGCGACATCACGGAGGCGCCGAACAAAATCGGGTTGGGCCAATCGTGGTGATCCAGCACGTGGGGTTTGCCGATGATGCCCACGGGACGATCGGGCCGGGCCCGCGCCAGGTCGTAGCGGTTGACCAGGTAGGGTTGCCCGATGCGGTCGAGGCCGGCGAAGAGATTCAACGCGACGAGCTTTTGGCCGCCGGGTTGCGGCCGACCGCGGACGAGGCGGCGGATCCAGCGGCGGACGAAACGGTCGCCGGGGAGCCAACGGTCGGG
>JBILLY010000100.1:0-10163 GCA_044375835.1 Opitutaceae bacterium | reverse complement strand
CAGGCCGCCCGCGACCAACTGCCCGCCGGCGTCCAGCCGTTCATGACGCCCCCGGCCTCCCTCATGGGCGAGATTCTCCTCGTCGGCGTGCGCTCCGTCCGCGCGCCCCAGGAAAACGGATACATCGCCCCGCGCGAAGTCCGCGCCCTCGCCGACTGGACCATCCGGCGCCGCCTCCAGAGCATCCCCGGCATCGCCGAGATCCTCAACATGGGCGGCGGCGTGAAACAGATCGAGGTCCAGCCCGACCCGATTCGCCTCCAGGCCCACGGCATCACCTTCGCCGAGCTCGAGGCCGCCGTCTCCGCCGCCGCCTCCACCACGACCGGCGGCTTCATCGAATCCGGCCCGGCCGAGATCATGGTGCGCAACCTCGCCATGACGACCGACCTCGCCGAGCTCGCCCGCACCGTCGTCAAACACGTCAACGACCGCCCCGTCACCCTCGGCGACGTCGCGGCCGTCGTCTGGGGCACCGCCCCGATTCGCGGCGACGCCACCGTCAGCGTCGCCCCGGAAAAAGCCCCGACCTACGGCGTCATCATGTCGGTGACCAAGTCCCCCGGCTTCGACACCCGCGCCCTCACCGCGCAGATCGAGTCCGCCCTCGCCGAACTCCGCCCCGCCCTGCCGCCCGGCGTCGAGACCACGCTGTTGTTCAGGCAAAAGGACTTCATCGACCACGCCATCGGCAATCTCCGCGAAGCCATCCGCGACGGCGCGATCATGGTCACCGTGGTGCTGTTTCTCTTCCTCCTGAATTTCCGCACCACGTTCATCACGCTCATGGCGATGCCGATGAGCTTCGCCATCACGCTGCTCACCTTCCGCTGGCTCGACGTGTCGGTGAACTCGATGACCCTCGGCGGCCTCGCCGTCGCCATCGGCATGGTCGTCGACGACGCCATCGTTGACGTGGAAAACGTCTTCCGCCGCCTCCGCGAAAACGCCGTCGCGCCGCAGCCGCGCCCCGCCCTCGAGGTGATCGGCCGCGCCTCCGGCGAGGTCCGCCACTCCATCTTCTACGCCACCGTCCTCATCATCCTGGTCTTCCTCCCGTTGCTCGGTCTCGGCGGCGTCGAAGGCAAGCTCTTCGCCCCCATCGCCGTCGCCACCATCGTCAGCATGGTCGCTTCCTTCGTCGTCTCGCTCACGCTCATCCCCGTCCTCTGCTCGCTCCTCCTCGCCCCGCGCGCTCCGGCCGCCGCAGACACCCGCGCCGCCGACCACGGCGATACCCTCGTCGCCCGCCTGCTCAAACAACTCCTGCGCCGCACCGTCCTCCGCGTCGGCCTCGATCACCCGGTGCCCGTGCTCGCCGTCGTCCTCATCGGCGTTGTTGGCGCCGCGTTCCTCTACGTCGGCATGGGCAAGGATTTTCTCCCCGCTTTCCGCGAGGAGACCGCGCTCATCGCCGTCACCTCCGCGCCGGGCACCTCGCTCGAGGAGATGAACCGCATCTCCGACGTCATCGAAACCCTGATACTCTCCGTCCCCGAGGTCCGCCAAGTCGGCCGCCGCCTCGGCCGCGCCGAACGCGGCGACCACGTCGTCCCCGTCTCCACCGCCGAGTTCGACGTCGATTTCCGCGACCTCGCCGGCCACGAGCGCACGCCCGGGCGCAGCCGGGCCGAGATCCTCGCCGATCTCCGCGCCCGCCTCCGCACCGTGCCGGGCATCTTCGCGGTCGTCGGCGGCCCGCTCGCCGACCGCATCGGCCACATGCTCAGCGGCGTCTCCGCCCCGGTCGCGATCAAGCTCTTCGGCCCCGATCTCGACACGCTCCGCCGCCTCGGCACCGAGGTCCAGGCCGTCGCCCGGACGATCCCCGGCCTCGGCGACGCCAAGCTCGACCAGCAGTCGTCCATCCCGCAGCTCCGCATCGAGGCCGACCGCGAGCGCGCCGCCGCCTACGGCGTCACGCCCGGCGCCCTCAACGCCCAGCTCGGCGCCCTCCTCGGCGGCAAACAGATCGCCGAGCTCCGCGACGACCGGCGCGCCGTCGCCCTCGTGCTCCGCCTCCCGCCCGCGTGGCGCGACTCACCCGAACGCATCGCCGAACTCCCGGTGGAAACCGCCGCCGGCCGCCGCGTGCCCCTCGCCCTCGTCGCCGATGTCCGCGAGGCCCGCGGCCCCAACGTCATCTTCCGCGAAAACAGCCAGCGCCGCTTCACCGTCGCCATCAAGCCCGACGCCCGCGACGTCGGCGCCCTAGTCGCCCGCCTCCAGTCCGAGGTGCGCGCCCGCGTGCCGCTGCCCGAGGGCTACTGGATCACCTACGAGGGCGAGTTCCTCGCGCAGCAGGAGGCCACGCGCCGCATCGTCGCGTTCAGCGCCGCCGCCTTCGTCGTCATCGTCATTCTGCTCTACGGCTATTTCCGCAGCCTCGTGCTCGCCCTCCAGGTGATGCTCAGCATCCCGCTCTCGCTCGTCGGCGGTCTCGCCTTCACCTGGTTCAAACTCGACAACATCAGCATCGCCACGCTCGTCGGCTTCATCGCCGTCGGCGGTGTCGCCGCCCGCAACGGCATCATGATGGTCTCGCACTACCTGCACCTCATGCGGCACGAGGGCGAAGGCTTCACGCGCGCCATGGTCGAGCGCGGCACGCTCGAGCGCATGGTGCCCGTCCTCATGACCGCCCTCGCCGCCGGCATCGCCCTGATCCCGCTCGTCCTCGCCGCGGACCAGCCCGGCAAAGAAATCCTCCACCCTGTCGCCGTCGTCATCGTCGGCGGCCTCGTGTCCTCCACGTTGCTCGAGTTCATCGTGCGCCCGCTCGTGTTTTTCCACTTCGGCCGGCGCGCCGCCGCCCTCGCCCTCGCGCGCGACGCCGCCGCCGCCCAATGAACCGCGGCCCCGCGTCGCTCCGTTCCGCCGCTCCCGTTGTCACCATGAAATCCACCGCCCTCCGCTTCCTCGCCTTCGCCGCGCTCGCCGTCCTCGGCGCCGCCTCCGCCGCCGCCCACGGCAGCAAACAGAAAGTCGCCGGCCCCAACGGCGGCCGCATCCTCGCCGCCTTCGAACCCCGCGCCGAATTCTTCGTCACGCCCGAGCGAAAGGTGAAGATCACCTTCCTCGACGGGAAAAACCACCCCGTCTCCCCCGCCGACCAAGTCGTCGTCGTCACCAGCGGCGACCGCGCCGCACCGGTCCGCCTCACGTTCACCCGTGTCGGCGACGCGCTCGTCTCCTCCGCCGCGCTCCCCGCCGGCAAGGACTTGCCGACCGTCGTCCAGATCAAAGCCAGCCCCTCCGCCAAGCTCGTCACCGAGAAGTTCAACGTCGACCTCGCCAAGTGTCCCGAGTGCAAGCTCGGCGAATACGCCTGCATCTGCGCCCATTGAGGCCGCGGCGCCGCGCCCCGCCGCTCAATGCCGGCGCAGCGTCACGCCCGCACCCGCCGCCGGCCCGTGCTCGCTGCGCACGCCGAGAAACGCGCATGCGGCCTCCGGCGTGGAAAACACCTCGAAGGTCTGCCCCGGCGCCATCGCCCGCTTGTAGACGAGCCCGCAGGCCGTCGCCACCGGCGTCGCCGCCACCGCCGCCCAACGGCCGCGGCTCACCCGCGCGTGGCCCCGCACGAAATCGATCAACGCGCGGAAGTCCGCGATCTCCACCGCCACGCCCAGATCCCTCGGATCGACGAAGCCGTCATACTCCGGCGAATACCGCGCGTCGCCAGGAGCTGCGCGGCCGACGCCAACAGCTCCCCCAACGTGAACCTGCCGGCGTAGCGCACCGCGACCGCCCGCTCCGCCGGGAAAATATCGTAGGCAAACTTCATGAAAACGCCCCTTGGTGCCGCGAAGTCCGCCGCCCGTCCAGTCCGCGTTCTCCCGACCGCCGGCGCCCGCCCGGCCGGCCGCCTCGGGGCCGGGGCGCGGCTCGCCCGCGCCCGCTCCGCGCCTCGCTCGCGCTCCGGCCGCGACCCCGGCGCGAGTCCGACGTCCCCGGCTTCCGCCCGGCCGAGTCTTGCGCGCCGGCGGCGGCTCCCCGGCCGCCGCCCGACCCGCGCCTCACTTCTCCTTCGTCTCTTTCGGGATTTCGTTGTCCGTGCGCAGCATGAGGACCGGCGTCTTGGTTTTCACCCAGAGCTCGGCTTCCTTGAAGTGCTTGGCCGCGACATATTCGAGCGCCTCGCCCACGGTCTTGGCGGGATGGAGCCGGCCCTTCTTGGACGCGTTGAAATCGTAGGTCGCGCGGTAAATGCGCTCCGGCACGGTGGCCACGCTCTCGTCCTCGCCGAGCTGGAGCACCCAGCCGACGAAGTCGTGCTTGGGCAGCTTGCCCTCCGGGTCGCTGATCAAAATGGCAAACTGCTTTTTCACCGCCGGCGGTTTGTCGCCCTCGGGGCCTTCGGGTTGGACGGCGAGGTTCAGTTCCTCGATCACGCGGCGCAGGATCGCGGGCGAGATCTCGTTCTTCTTCAGGATTTCCGCGACCTTGTTGACCTCGATTTTCGGCATGGTGTTTTTGTTTTTGAAGGCCACGAATGGCCACAAATGAACGACCGTGTAAAGGCCGCCGGCGCGGCGGAGGAGTGGTTCGACGTGGTGAACGAGCGCGACGAGGTCGTGCACCGCGCCACGCGGCGCGAGGTGCACGCGACCGGGCTCTGGCACCGCGCCGTGCACATCATGGTCTTCGACCCGGCCGGACGCGTGTTCCTGCAAAAGCGCTCGATGCTGAAGGACCTTTCGCCGGGGCTTTGGGATTCGTCCTGCTCCGGCCACGTCGATGCCGGCGAGGACTACGACACGTCGGCGGTGCGCGAACTCGGCGAAGAGATCGGGATCCACCTCGATGCGGCGGGCCCGGCGAAACCCGCGCGGTGGTTCCGCGTGTCGGCCTGCGTCGAGACCGGGTGGGAGTTCGTCTGGGTCTACCGGCTGCACCATGACGGCCCGCTCACGCTCGATCCGCGGGAGATCCAATACGGCGAATGGGTGGCACCGGCCGAGGTCACCGAGCGCGTGCGCCGAACGCCGGCGGACTACTGCCCCTCCTTCAAGCTGATCTGGCCGATGGTCGCCGAGCGACTCTGACCGGCACGGCTACACGCCCGATCGCCACCGGGCCGCCGTCACAATTCGGGCGAAGGCCGATAGCGGCGCCCGGAGATTCCGCCCGGACCGGTGTTTTCGCTGAGGCGTTTGATCTCCTCGAATTGCTTCTGCGTGATCAGGCGCCGGGGAACCCGCTTGCTCGCCTCGTAGACGAGGCGTTCCCGGTCTTCGTCGTTGGGTTCGTGGGGATCCCAGGAGGTGTGATGCCCCTGATGGCGGGTCCACTCGATATTGCCGCCGTGGACCACGGCGTGGACCTGGTATTTGCGCCCGTCCTCGTCCTTGTTCCACCAACCGAACTCGATGCTCATGGGCGTTGTGTCGGCGAAAGGTCAGCCGGCGGCGAGCGGAAAGTCCGCCACGCGCTCGCCCGGGTGAAACTCACCCCGCCGCAACTCCACGCGCCGCGCCGTGAGCCGCCCGGCGGTCACATCCACGGCATAGCCACCGAGCGGCGGCACGAAGGAGCCGGTATTGATCGAGGTGACACCGTGCGCCGACGTCCACATGCCGGGACGGTGGATGTGTCCGGTCAGGACAAACCGTGCCCGCGGCCGGTGGCGGCGCACCAGCTCGAAGGTGCGCGGCGGCAAGAGTTGCCACGCGCGCGCCACGAGCACCAGGCGGTGCGGGGGCCAGACCGTGTCCGCCAAAAAACGCACCGTGTAGCGCAGCGGATTCTTTTCCGCCTGGTGCCGCTGCGGGATCGAGCGGGCGACCCGCCGGAACACCGCCAGCCGCCCGTCCAGATCGGCGCGCGCGTGTTCCGGGAGACGCGCCAATTCGGCCGCGATACGCCGGCCCGCGGTGTCGGCGTCGCGGCTCCAAGGCACGAGGTTGTCGAAAAGGATGTCGCCGTGGGTGGCGAAGACCGCACCGTCCGCGAGGTCGAGGTAGTGGTGCGGCGAGACGTCGGCGTCATGGTTGCCCGTGACGAAGGTCGTCGCCGCCACGGCTTGGTCGAAAAACGCCCGCACCGTCGCCGTCAGCTCGGCCGTGGCGGCGGGATCGGCGCCCGGCCGGGTGTCGAGGGTGTCGCCGTTGAGCACCAGGTGCCCCACGCCGTCGAGCAGCGGCCGCAGTTGCCCGAGCGAGCGCACCCGGCTGGCCCGGTCGCCGTAGTGGACATCGGAGAGAATTCGGATCGACGGTGCGGACACGGGGAGATTTCGCGCGGGCGAGCCCCGGAGCAAAAGGGTGCGGGCCGGAGGGCGCGAGACTTGTCGACCGCGCCGCCGCGGTGCAGCCTGCGCCCATGGAATCCGTCATGCGCCGTTGGATCGGAGTGGGGCTGCTGGTGCTGGCCGCGCAGGCGGCCCGCGCGGACCGCATGCGCGAACTGGCCGATATCCACCTCGTGGCGCTTGGCGGCGCGGAGCGGGTGGCGGCGCTCCGGGCGCTGAAGGCCGAGGGCCGCGTCATCGCCGGCGGCCGCCCCATGGGGTTCACCTTGCTCGCGGCCCGGCCCGACAAGGTCCGGGTGGAGACCGTCGACGGCCTGCGCCGCACCATCCAGGGCTACGATGGCACGGCCGACCCCTGGGAGTTCGACTCCGGCAAACCGACTCCCGCGGCCCAACCGATGGCCAGGGCCTCGGCCAAGATCTTCGTCGCCGACGCCGAGTTCGACGATCCGCTGGTGGCGGGCGAAAGCCGGCGCTACACGCTCGACTTCGCGGGGGAGACGACCGTCGACGGCCGGAAGCTGTTCCGGGTGCTGGTGACCCAGAAACTCACCAGCTCGTTTCACCTCCTGGTCGACGCGGAATCCTATCTCATCGTGATGCGCGTCGAGGAGCGGGAGAGCGCCGGCGGACGCAAGCTGCAGGTGATGACGCGTTACGAGGACTACCGGCCCGTCGACAGCGTGCTGCTGCCGCACCGGCTGACGACCATTGTCGACGGCAAAGTCACGCAGCAGCTCCGCATCGACCGGATCATGGGCAACCCGCAGCTGCAGGACGGCGTTTTCGCCCGTCCGCCGCCGCCGCCGCCACCCGCGGAACCCGAGCCGGCCAAGCGCTGACCGCGCGCCGCCGAAATTGTGATTGCGCCGGGAGAGCCGCGCCCTTTCCTCTGACCCCTCAATCCATTTACCACCATGCAAGAACAAGTCACCTTGGAGTGCACCGAAGCCAAAAAAGAGGGCAAGCCGGCCTCCCGTTACCTCACGTTCCGCAACAAGAAGACCGTGACCGAGCGCATCGAGAAGAAGAAATACAATCCCTTCCTCAAGCGCCATACGCTCCACAAAGAGATCAAGTAAGCCTCCGCCGCACCACGGCATCCGTCGTGGTCGCAGGCAAAGTCGCAGCGAAAGCCGGGTTCAGCCCGGCTTTTTTATTGGGCCGGTTTCGGCCTTCCGCCGGGCCCCTCAGGCCGAACGCTTGTCCGCCGGCGGCGTGAGAAACGGCGTGGACGACCCGCCGCCCTGGTTCTGTTGCTGCAGCCGGCGCGCCGCGCGCCAATTTTCCCGGTGTTTGCGGATCCAGTCGAGGAGCGCGCGCTCGAAACCGATGTCGTAGCCGAGCCGCTCCGACTCCAGCCACTTGTGCTTCAGGATCTCCTCCCGCTCCGCGAGGAACTCCTGATAGAGGCTGGACTGTTTCACAAACTCGCGGGACGTCGAAGGCTCTTGAGCAGGAGAAGTCATGCAGCGCGGCGAAAGTTGAGTGGGACGGCGACGAACGTGTCAATTCCCGCAATGACACACAAAGTTCACGCCGCGGGGACGGCGCCCTTCTTGGCGCGCGCCAGCAGCGTCTCGGCGATCTCGCGGAAGATCTGGGCCGCCGCGCTCTGTGGCTGACCGACGACGATCGGCGTGCCGGTGTCGCCGCCGATCCGGATCTCCGGCACGAGCGGCACTTGGCCCAGCAGGGTGGTGCCGAGTTTCTCCGCGGTGACGATCCCGCCGCCGGCGCCGAAGAGCTCGTGCTTGTTGCCGGCCGGATCGAGGAAGTAGCTCATGTTCTCGGCGACGCCGAGGAGCGGGACGTTGACCTTCTGGAACATCAGGCCGCCCTTGCGCGCGACGTTGGTGGCGGCGGCTTGCGGGGTCGTGACGAGCACGGCGCCGTCGAGCGGGATGGTTTGCACCAAGGAAAGCTGCGCGTCGCCGGTGCCGGGCGGCAGGTCGATCAGCAGCAGGTCGAGCTGGCCCCATTTCACGTTCTGCACGAACTGCTGCACCGTCTTCATGATCATCGGGCCGCGCCACACCACGGGGGTGTTGTCGTCGACGAGGAAACCCATGCTCATGACTTTCACGCCGTGGCGCTCCATCGGCACGAGCATCGCCTCCGTCCCCTCGCCTTCGACCTCGGGACGACCGCTGAGGCCCATCATCAGCGGAACGCTGGGGCCGTAGATGTCGCAATCCATCAGGCCGACGCGCCCCGGCCTCCCCTGCAGAGCCAGCACCTGGGCGGCGGCGCAGGCGAGGTTGACGGAAAAGGTGCTCTTGCCGACTCCGCCCTTGCCGGACGCGATCGCGATCGCGTGGCGGATGTTCTTCGTCGCGGCGGCCGTGCCGGCGAGGTTGCCGCCCGCGGCCGTGTGGGCCGCCGAAGCCGGCGCCGCTTTGGCGGGCGCGACGGCGATCTCGACCAGCAGATCCTTCACGCCGGGTTGGCCGCGGAGCACGCGCTCGACCTCGGTCTTGATCTGGAGCGGGGTCTTCGGATCGCTGCTCGTGAGCGCGAGGGAAACTTTGACGGTGCCGTCCAGCATGCCGGCGCTGCGCACGAGCCCGAAGGACACGATGTCGCGGCTGAAGCCGGGGTATTTCACTTGCTTGAGCAGGTCTTTGATTTGGTCGGACGTCACGGTGGTGCGATTGTGAGCAATTAAGAGTTGTTATGCCGCGGAGCGGCGCAAATAGAAAGACCTCCTGCGCCGCGCAATCGCCCGCGCACCCGCCACTATGCAACTTCTTTTCCGTTTCCTTCTCACCGTCGCGCTGTCCGCCGCGTCGCTCTCCGCCCAAAGCAAACGCGACGTGGGCGAAATCGGCGTCGAGGTCAAAAACGCCGCGATCCGCCTGCGCATCACCTCCTCCGCCCCGGAATTGCAGGGCCTGGCCCAAAAAGCCTTCAGCTCGCACGGTCGCTACACCGTCGTGGGCAGCGGCCAGCAATTCGACCTGAAGTTCACTCCGGCCGGCGGCACGCAGGTGAAGGTCGAGATCACCCGCGGCTCCGCGGCCACGCCGGTGCATGCGGAAACCGTCTCCGGCACGACACTCAACGACGCGCTGCTGCGCGCGGCGGACGTCGGGGTCGTGAAGACCAACGGCATCCCGGGCCAGCGCGGCTTCTTCACCGCCAAACTCGCCTTCATCTCGAAGCGCACGGGCAAGACGGAAGTCTACACGTCGAATCTGTTTTTGGGCGAAGCCGTGCAGGTCACGCGCTTCGGTGCACTCGCACTCTCGCCACGCTGGGCGCCGGACGGCTCGAAACTGATTTACACGAGTTATTTCAAGAAGGGTGCGCCCGACATCTACGTCGTCGATCCGGCGACGGGCCGGCACGATGAGATCGCGAGCTACAAGGGCACGAGCAGCGGCGGGCGGTTCAGCCCGAGCGGCGGCCAGATCGCGATGATCCTGTCGGCGTCGGGAACCTCCGAATTGTTCGTCACCAACGCCCGCGGCACCATCGCGCCGGACTCGCGCAAGACGCGCTCGGAAGCGGTGAAAGCGTCGCCCTGCTGGTCGCCGGACGGCCGGCAGATCGTGATGACGATGGAACCGGGGCCGCAGCTTTACGTGATCAGCGCCGCGGGCGGCGCGCCGCGGCGGCTGTCGGGCGCGTTTTCCTACATGGCGGAGCCCGATTGGAGCCGCACCGAGCCGAACAAGATCGTTTGCACGGTGAAGAAAGACGGCCGCTACCAGATCGCGGTCGTCGACGCGGCCAGCGGCGCGGCCAAGGTCGTGTCGCAATCGCCGATCGACGTCGTCGAACCGAGCTGGCTGGCGGACGGTCGCCATGTCGTCTGCACGGTGCGCGACCGGCGCTCCAGCGTGCTGCATATCCTCGACACCGAGACCGGCAAACTCACCGCCATTTCGGGCGCCAACGACAACAT
>JBILLY010000099.1:0-10246 GCA_044375835.1 Opitutaceae bacterium | reverse complement strand
TCGGCGACTACACCGGCGACGCCAAACGCGAACCGCTCGTCCCCCTCGCCCCCGCCGAACGCCGCGGACTCCTGGCCGCCGCCGTGGTCACGCTCCTGCTCGCCGCCGTCATCCTCTGGGGCGTGCTCCCGGCCGACGGCTTTCTCCGCAACCCGAAATCCCCCGACTTCGCCAAGTCCGCCTTCATGGAGGGCCTCGTCACCTTCATCTTCCTCTTCGGCCTCCTGCCCGGTCTCGCCTACGGCGTCGTCGCCGGCGTCTTCAAAAACGACCACGACGTGATGAACTGCATGACCGCCACCATGAAGTCGATGGCCTCCTTCATCGTCCTGGCCTTCTTCGCCGCCCAATTCATCTCGTATTTCAACTGGACCAACCTCGGCGTCATCACCGCCGTGAAGGGCGCGGAGTTCATCCGGCACCTCGATCTGCAGAACCAGCCGACGCTGCTCATGGTCGCGCTCGTGCTCTTCGCCGCGCTGGTGAACATCCTCATCTCCAGCGCCTCCGCCAAGTGGGCGCTGCTCGCCCCGGTCTTCGTCCCGATGTTCATGCTGCTCGGCTACTCGCCCGAACTCGTCCAGGGCGCCTTCCGCGTCGGCGACAGCTGCACCAACATCATCACGCCGCTGCTGAGCTATTTCCCGCTGATCCTCACCTTTGTGAACCGCTATGAACCCAAGGCCGGCATCGGCACGATGATCGCCACGATGCTGCCCTACTCGATCACCTTCATCGTCGTGTGGACCTTGCTGCTCATGGTCTGGATCGCCGCCGGCTGGCCGATGGGCCCGGGCGCCCCGCTCTTCCTCGCGAAATAACCCGCCGACCGCTCCCCGCGCGCGGGGCAAAAAGAAAGCCCGGCTCGCAGGAGCCGGGCTCGGGAAAGGCCGTGGTCCGGACCGCGACCGCTCAACCCGCGCCGCCGCCGGACGCGTTCGAGACGGGCTGGAACGCGCTGCGGATCGTGGCGCCGAGGTAGTCGCGGTTGAGGCGCGAGATGAAGTCGTGCGAGATGAGCTTCGGGCACGCCGCGCTGCACTCGTATTGGTTGGTGCAGTTGCCGAAGCCGGCCTCGTCCATCGTCTGCACCATCGCGAGCACGCGCCGGTCGCGCTCGGCCTGGCCCTGCGGCAGCAAGCCGAGGTGGCCGACCTTGGCCGCGACGAAGAGCATGGCGCTGGCGTTCTTGCAGGCCGCGACGCACGCGCCGCAGCCGATGCACTGCGCGGCGTCCATCGCCAGATCGGCGTCGCCCTTGGGCACGGGCAACGCGTTCGCATCGGGCGCGGAGCCCGCGCGTGCGGTGATGAAGCCGCCCGCCTGCTGGATGCGGTCGAACGCCGTGCGGTCGACGATCAGATCCTTGATGACCGGGAAGGCCGCGGCGCGGAAGGGCTCGACCGTCACGACGTCGCCGTCGCGGAAGCTCCGCATGTAAACTTGGCAGGTCGCGACGCCCTTGCCGGGGCCGTGGGGCTTGCCGTTGATCGTGCAGGAGCAGGTGCCGCAGATGCCTTCGCGGCAGTCGTGGGCAAACGCGATCGGCTCCTCGCCCTTGAGAGTCAGCTCGTCGTTCACGACGTCGAGCATCTCGAGGAAGGACATGTTGGGACTCAGGTTCTTCGACGGGTAGTCGACGAACTTGCCCGGCTCCTTGGGTCCGGCTTGGCGCCAGACGCGGAGCGTGATCGAGATCGGCTGGGTGGAGGTGGCGGAAGCGACCATGGCGGGTGGGGGGCGGCTTACTTGTAATTGCGGACGCTCATCTTCACGAACTCGTAGTTGAGCGCTTCGACGTTGCGGAGCGGGGTCTTACCCTCGCCTTGGAATTCCCAGGCGGCGACGTGGCCGAACTTGTCGTCGTCACGTTTGCACTCGCCGTCGGGATGCTGGAACTCCTCGCGGAAATGGCCGCCGCAGCTCTCCTCGCGGGTGAGCGCGTCGCGACACATCAGTTCGCCCAGCTCGATGAAGTCGGCCACGCGGCCGGCCTGCTCGAGCGACTGGTTCATGGTTTCGGCGGAGCCGGGCACCTTGACGCTCGACCAGAATTCTTCGCGCAGCGCGGGGATGAGCTGGAGCGCCTTTTCGAGGCCGGCCTTGGTGCGGGCCATGCCGCAACCTTCCCACATGATCTTGCCGAGACGCTTGTGGAAGTGGCTGACCGGTTGTTTTCCGTTGATCGACAGGAAGCGGGTCGACATCGCGCGGATCGACTCCTCGGCCCCCTTGAACTCGAGGCTGTCCGCGCTCGGGCGGGAGCCGGGCTTCTGGCCCGCGAGGTAGTCGCCGATCGTGTAGGGGATGACGAAGTAGCCGTCGGCCAGGCCCTGCATCAGCGCGGACGCGCCGAGGCGGTTGGCGCCGTGGTCGGAGAAGTTGGCCTCGCCCAGCACGAAGAGGCCGGGGACGTTGGACATCAGGTTATAGTCCACCCACAGGCCGCCCATCGTGTAGTGCACGGCCGGGTAGATGCGCATCGGCGTCTTGTAGGCGCTCTCCGCGGTGATCTCGTGGTAGATGTCGAAAAGGTTGCCGTAGCGCTCGCGCACGCCGTTTTCGCCGAGGCGCTTGATGGCGTCGCTGAAATCCAGATACACGCCGAGGCCGCTGTCGCCCACGCCGCGGCCTTCGTCGCACACGCGCTTGGCGGCGCGGGAAGCGATGTCGCGGGGGCACAGGTTGCCGAACGAGGGATACATCCGCTCGAGGTAGTAGTCGCGGTCGCCCTCGGGGATGGAGTTGGGGGCCTTCTTGCAGTCTTCCTTCTTCTTCGGGACCCAGATGCGGCCGTCGTTGCGCAGCGACTCCGACATCAGCGTGAGCTTCGACTGGTAGTCGCCGGAAACCGGGATGCAGGTCGGGTGGATCTGCGTGTAGCACGGGTTGGCCATGCACGCGCCGCGCTTGTAGGCGCGCCAGATCGCGGTGGTGTTGGAGCCGCGGGCGTAGGTGGAGAGGTTGAAGACGTTGCCGTAGCCGCCGGTCGCGAGCACGACGGCGTCCGCCGCGTGGCGCGTGATCGCGCCGGTGATCAGGTTGCGGATGATCACGCCCTTGGCGTGGCCGCCCACGACCACGAGATCGAGCATCTCGCTCTGCGGGTGCATCTCGACGGTGCCGGCGCCGATCGCGCGCGAGAGCTGCGAGTAGGCGCCGAGGAGGAGCTGCTGGCCGGTCTGGCCGCGGGCATAGAACGTGCGCGAAACCTGCGCGCCGCCGAAGGAGCGGTTGGCCAGCAGGCCGCCGTATTCGCGCGCAAAGGGCACGCCGGTCGCCACGCACTGGTCGATGATGTTGACCGAGACTTCGGCGAGCCGGTGGACGTTGGCCTCGCGGGCGCGGTAGTCGCCGCCCTTGATCGTGTCGTAGAAGAGCCGATACACGCTGTCGCCGTCGTTCTGGTAGTTCTTGGCGGCGTTGATGCCGCCCTGCGCGGCGATCGAGTGGGCGCGGCGGGGGCTGTCGTGGAAGACGAAGCACTTCACCTTGTAGCCCAGGTCCGCGAGCGTGGCGGCGCAGGAGGAGCCGGCGAGGCCGGCGCCGACGACGATCACCTCGTATTTCCGCTTGTTGGCGGGGTTGACGAGCTTGATGTCCGCCTTGTGCTTGCGCCACTTGTCGGCGAGCGGGCCGGCGGGAATCTTGGAGTCGAGCGTGGCCATGGGTGTCGGAGGGGCGAAAGGGTTAGCGTTGGGCGGAGACGGCGGCGGTCTTGGCGGCGGCGTGGGGCTTCAGGCTGCCGATCAACACGGCCCCGGGGATGGCGAGGTTGGCCACGAAGTAGCCGACGCAGAAGACGACGGCGATTTTCCGCAGGCAGCCGGCCCAGGTCGTCGTGCGCAGGCCGAGCGTCTGGAACAGCGAGTCGAAACCGTGCAGCAGGTGGACGCTCAGCAGCCCCACCGCCACGATGTAGAACAGCGCCACGAGCGGGTGCTGGAAGCCGAGGATCACCATCGTATGCACGTCCGCGACCTTGGCGCCGGCGTCGATCACCGGGAAACCGGCCACGCTGTAGGCGCCCTGCATCGTGTAGGCCGCGAGGTTGTCCTTGAAGGTCGCGGACTGCGCGACGCCGAGCGTGAAGTGCGCGAGGTGGTAGACGAGAAAGGCCAGCACCACGTAGCCGGACAGCCGCATCGTGCGCGAGGCGAGCGTCGCCTGGATCGTGTTTTTCACGCCGTAGGCGCCGCCGCGGGCCTTGGTGTTTTCCAGCGTCAGGACCGTCGCGGCCCAGATGTGCAGGCCGACGGCGACGAGCAGGCCGATGCGCGCGACCCACAGGAGCGGCCCGAGCCGGTGCAGGAATTCGGCGTAGCCGTTGATCTTGTCCGGGTGCTGGAACACCTGCAGGTTGCCGACCAGGTGACCGACCACGAAGCCGATCAGAATCAGGCCGGTCACGGCCATGATGATCTTGCGGCCGATTGAAGAGCCAAAGAAGGAGCCAACGAGGTTCATCGCAGAAATTTGCCGTCGGGGTGGATGCGCAATGCCGTCGCAAATTCGGCGAGCCCCCCGGCGATGTAAAGGCGCCGCCCCGGCTGCTGGCGCTTATTAGCGAGACTAACCCCGGAGAGAAGGCACCGGACGTCGCCGGCCCGTTCCCGGCCCGCTCCCCGGGCTGTCCGGCGTCCGCCTTGTTTTCCCGTTGGCCGCCGCACGCGGGCGTCCCCGCGGATCCCGCTCGCAACCGGCCGGTCTGATCGCGTCGCCGCCCGGCTGCCGCTCTCCGCCCGCCGTCGCGCCCGTCACTTCGCCAGCGGCTTCAACAGCGCAAACTTCCCGCTCGCCGCCGGCGTGATGAACTTGCGGCGAAACGCGTTCACCCGCGCGCCGAAGCCCAACATCGCCGCCAACGCCGCCTCGACCGCGGCATGGTTGGCCGTCTCGTCGGCGACATAGTGGAAATCCCACCGCGTCTCGCCCGTCTGGATGAGCGAATAGTGCCAGCAGGCAAAGTCCGCCGGCAGCGCCGCATCGATCTCGGTCGGCGAGACCAACGACCCGTCCGCCCGGAAAAACAGCCCGCCCTCGCGCCCGAGCAGCCGGTAGCCGGTGGGGAACCGCTGCACGATGTCGCCCGTATGGTAGCGCAGCAGCGGCATCGCCTCGCGGTCGCGCGTCGTGACAAAAATCTGGAAAACGTCCGTCGGCGCCGGCCCGCCCGCCGCCCGCGCCGCCGCCGATTGCCACGGCACGAGTTCGATGAACGCGTTGGCGTCGATCACCTGCGAGTTATCGCGGAACGCATCGCCCACAAAAAGATACCCCGCCTCCGTCGAACCGTAGAGATCGACCTGCGCCGCCGGGAACTGCTCGCGAATCCGCGCCCCGTGCTGCGCACTGGCTTTGCCGTAAGTGAGAATGACGGCCTTGATGCTCGGAACCGTCACGCCGCGCTTCTTCGCCGCCCGCGCCAGCAGCGACAGGTAAACCGGCTCGCCCTCGATCACCTCCGGCTTCGTCGCCTGCAACTCGAGCACGATCCGGTCCCACTCGCTCTCCGGAAACGCGAAGGGATCGCTCGACAAATTCAGGTAGACCGTTCCGTCGAAGTAGCGGTGCGGAAACGGATGATCCTCGTAGGGACAGAGGTTGCTCGAGCACCCGACCGGCGCCAGCACGCACTTCCGGTAGGGCCGGCCGACAAATTCCCGCAGCACCGGCGACGCGAGGTAGGCCCGCGCCGTCTGCGCGTTCCACCAGCCGTCTTCCATGATCACCGTCATCGGCGACTGCGTCGTGCCGCCCGTGCTCTCGTATTCGAACGTCTTCTCCGCCAGCCCGCGCTCGATCGCCGCGTAGTCCGCGAAAAACGCCTGGTGCCCGCGCTCCACGATTTCTTTTTTCGAGAGCGCCGGGATTTCCCGGTAGCACGACCACTGCAGCGGCTCCGCGTGCAACGGGAAACGCTGCCCGTAGAGCGGACTCCGCGCGTAGATCTTCCGCACTTCGCGCTCCAACACCGGCGGCAGAAACTCGGACGACGCGTCGCCGAGGACGGCGGGCGCATTGGCAAACGTGGGAGCGGACATGTGGGACAGCGGAGGAAACGCCCGCCGACCCCGAAGTCAAACGCCGCGCCCGCCTCCGCCGCCCCGCGCCCGCCACTCCGCCTCGAACAGCATGAGCGCGTTCAACACCAGACCGTGCGTGATGCCGCCGTCGCGCGCCCGCCCGAGGGCCTCGGCCACCGGCAGCGGCACCACCTCGATCTCCTCGTCCGTGTCCCACTCGAAGCCGTGCGCCCGCGTCGCGCCGTCGACGAAAACAAAGTGACACCGGTTCGCTTGGATAGCCGGATTCGGGTGCACACTGCCGAGCAGCCGCGCGGCCGTGCCCGCGTAACCCGTTTCTTCGCGCAACTCACGCAGCCCCGCCTGCACCGGATCCTCGCCGGCCTCCATCACGCCACCCGGAATCTCCAGCGAAAACCCGTCGATGCCGAAACGGAACTGCCGCACCAGCACCAACCGCTCGTCCGTCGTCAGCGCGACCACATTCACCCAGTCCGGCGGCCGCACCACGATGAACTCCTTCTCCGTGCCGCGCACCGGATGCCGGTAGTGCACGCCGTCCACGTCGAATACCCGCGTCACATGCCGCGTCGTCCGCCCCAGCCGTTCCCAGCGGGGCAAACTGCTTGCCCCCGGACCCGCGGCCGCTGCGGGCGCGGCACTCGGGGGCTGATCGGATCCGGGACGATGAGGCGTGCTGTGCATACCGGTGAAAAACGGAGGCGCGCGGCGAAAGCAACGCGGCGTGCAAACCGGGGGGGGCAACCGCCGGCGGGAACGTTGGTTCTCCCCGCCCCGCCCGGCAATTCGCGATCACGGCCCGCCGCCGGTCATGCGCCACCGGACCACAAAAAAGCCCCCCGCGCGCTGCGGGAGGCTTTTCTCAAAGAGTTTCTTGGCGCGCCGTCGCTTACTTCTTTTGCGGCACCTTGAGCTTCTGGCCGACGCTCAGCTTGTTCCAGTTCACGCCGGGGTTCACGGCCTGTAGGTCCTGGACGGTGACACCGAGCTTCTGCGCGATCTTCGTGCCGCCGTCGCCGGCCTTCACGAGGTATTCGCCGGGACCGGCCACCGCGGGAGCGCCGCCGCCCTTCTTGCCCTTCTCGGCCGCCGGGGCCGGAGCCGGCTTCTTGGCGGCTTCCTCGAGCTTGGTGATCGTGGTCTGAAATTCCGCGAGCTTGCCGCCGACCGCGTTGAACGCGTCCTGCGTCGACCGCGTGAGGTCGCGCACGTCCTTGGCCGCCTTCTCCGCCGCGCCCGCCGCGCTGCCCGCCTGCTGCTCGATCGCCGGGATCTTGCTGTCGAAGGTCGACTGCAGCGTCTCGATCGCTTTGTTGGCTTTCGAAGCCTGCACAGCGCCGTAGCCTCCGATGATGAGGCCAATCACGCCTACGATGATGGCGCCCACCGGCAGCATGCTGTTGTTTTCGCGGGAAATCGTGTCCATGGAAGAAGAAGAGAGAGCGGGGAGACCAAAGCCAATCGGAGGGCGAAGCAAGAAGAGATTGTTCACAATTCCCCGGCCCCAAGCAGCGTCGCCACTATCAGTCGCCTCAGGTGTCCCCACGCTCCGCCTCGCCCCTCACCACCCCTCGCGGCGGTGCCATTTCGACGAGACCGCCGTTGACACCGCCGCCCCAGACCCAACCGTCCGCCTCCGTTGTCCGGGGTGTAGCTTAGCCTGGTAGAGCGCCTGGTTTGGGACCAGGAGGTCGCAGGTTCGAATCCTGTCGCCCCGACCACTCGCCGTTTGCGCAGTGCGCATCCGGTGGTCTTGCCGGCCGGCACTCGCACTCGACGCCCGGGTCGACTCCGTCATCGTTTCCGCCCGCTCCCTCCCGTCCACCGATGCCCGCGCGCCCTCGCCTGCTCCCGCTCGTTTTGTTCGCCGGGCTCGCGGTCGGCGCCTCGCTCGCGCTCCGACGCGCCCCCGCACCGGACGCCCCAAACACGTCCGCTGCTCCCGCTCCCGCACCCGCGCCCGCGCTGGCCGACGCGGCGCCGCCATCGCAATCCGCCGTCTTCAGTATAGATGCCGCCGCGCCGACCGACGCCCCCCTCGCCGCCTTCGCCCGCTGGCTCGACGCCCACCACCGCGGCACCGCGCCGGATCCCTCCGCCGGCCTCGTGCTCGCCCGCGCCCGCCGCGCCGCCCTGAAAACCCTCATCGCCGCCGCCCCCGCCGCCGCCCTCGCCGCGGCCCTTTCCACCTCCGACCGCGCCACACTCCCCGCCGCCATCGCCGCCGAACTCGAGACGCTCCTCGACACCACCGGCCGCCTCACCGTCGGCATCGCCTGCTTCGGCCCGCGCCACGACCATGTGATCCGCTGGATCGACGTCGGCCCCCGCCGCTACCTCGCGTTTCCCGTCACGCCTTCGCGCCTCACTTCTTCCGCTGCCGCCGTGCCCGTCCGCGGCCTCGCCCTCGACGACCACCTCGCGCTTGCAGACGTCCCCGCTCCGCCCCGCGCCGCCGCGGAAGTCGTTTCCTCGCCCGACCGCTCCGCCGCCGCGCCGGACCCCGTCCCGACCGATCCCACCTTCGTCCCCGCCGACCCCGCCCCGCCGCGCGCCGCCGCCCCCGCCGCCTGGGTCTTCGGCGAGAAAACCGTCCTCTGGGTCCGCGCCGACTTCGCCGACGACCCCGGCGCCCCCGCGACCGATGCCGACATCGCCCGCCTCATGGAGGACGCCAACCGCTTCTTCGCCGAAAACTCCGGTGGCCGCACCACCCTCCGCGCCGTCGTGCTGCCCGCCACCGTCCGCGTCGCCGCCACCAAAGCCGCCCTCGCCGCCGGCACCGCGACCTTCTCCACCGTCGAAACCGAAGCCCTCCAGCTCGCCCGCGCCGCCTTCGCCGCCGCCGGCACCTCGCCCAATCCCGCCGACACCGCCGACCGCACCGTCGTCGTCACGCGCCCGGTCCCGGCCCTCGGTTTCGGCGGCTTCGCCACCGTCGGCGGCCGCGGCATCTACCTCAACGGCAACCTCGACTCCGGCGTTTTCACCCACGAACTCGGCCACAACCACGGCCTCCCCCACGCCCACGGCTGGCGCCCCGCCACCGCCGTCCCCACCGCCGCCGGCGCCCACGCCGAATACGGCGATCCCTTCGACCTCATGGGCCTCGTCTCCTCCCCGCCCCTCGGCCACTGGGGCTCCAAACCGAAACACGACCTCGGCTACCTCGACGCCGCGGCCGTCCCGACCGTCACGGCCGCCGGCACGTATCGGATTTTCCGGCACGACCACCGCGACGCCGACGGCGTCCGCGCCCTGCGCCTCGCCGCCGGCTCCGTCGACGTCTGGCTCGAGCACCGCCGCCTCACCCCGGGCAACTGGTTCCGCGAAAACGCCCGCCTCGCCGCCGGTCTCCAGGTCCGCTGGTCGCGCCCGCCCGCCGGCACCGGCGACGGCACCGCCCTCCTCGACGCCCGCCCGCTCACCGCCGCCGACTTCGAAGACGCCCCTGTCGCCGTCGGCGAGACCTTCACCGATCCGGCCGAAGGCCTCTCCTTCACCCCGCTCGCCGTCGGCGGCTCCGCGCCCCGCGAGTGGATCGATGTCCGCATCGATTTCGGCGCCCCCGCCGGCTCCGCCAACCGCAACCCCGTCCTCGCCTCCGTCTCACCCGCCGCCTCCGCCGCCGTCACCGCCCGCACCGCCGTCGCGTTCTCCGCCGCCGCCGCCGATCCCGACGGCGACGCCGTGACCGTCCGTTGGGATTTCGGCGACGGCTCCGCGCGCCAAACCGGCCCCGCCGTCACCCACCGCTTCGCCGCCGCCGGCACCTACCGCGTCGTCTGCTCCGCCGTCGACGGCCGCGGCGGCCTCGCCACCCGCCCGCTCGATCTCGTCGTCGACGACCCCCTCTCCCGCTGGACCGCCGCCGCCGCGCTCCCCGGCGCCGAGGCGCCGTTCGCCCTCGCCCATGACGGCCGTCGCTGGCTCGCCGCCGGCGCCGCCGTCCACGCCTCCGCCGACGGCGCCACCTGGACCCGCCTCGCCGCCCTCCCTGACCACATCACCGCTGCCCTGCTCGTCGCCGACGGCCGCGCCGTCGCCGTCGGCCGCCGCACCTCCGCCCCCGGCTTCGGTTCGATCTTTCGCTCGGCCGACGGGGAAACTTGGCAAACCGCCACGCCCGCCGCCGTCCCGCCCGCCCTCGCCGCCGTCGCCCACGGCGCCGGCCGCTGGGTCGCCGTCGGCGCCGACGG
>JBILLY010000097.1:0-10285 GCA_044375835.1 Opitutaceae bacterium | reverse complement strand
TCCGGCTTCCGCGGCACCGTCTGCGGCGTCGAGAAACAATTCGCCCAGGGCACCTACCGCTTCAAGGCCGACGGCTCCGCCCTCGAGTTCCTCCACCAGTTCACCAACAACACCTGGGGCCACAGCGCCAACCAATGGGGCGACCAGTTCGGCGGCACCGCCAACAACGCCCCGCTCTTCTTCGGCGGCATCCCCGCCACGATTGTCCCCAAGGGCACCCGCGCCATGACCGCCAAGCGCATCAACACCGAGGACAAAACGCACACCATCACGCCGAACTTCCGCCAGGTCGACGTCATGGGCGGCTACACCGCCGCCGCCGGCTCCGCCTTCATCCATTCGGACCAACTCCCCGCCCGCCTCCAGGGCATGGCCATGATCTGCGAGCCCACGATGAAGACCGTCTCCCTCTTCGCCGTGAAACGCGACGGCGCCGGCTACGTCGGCGACGACGCCTTCAACCTCGTCGCCTCCTCCGACGAGTGGATGTCCCCCGTGTTTGCCGAAGTCGGCCCCGACGGCGCCGTCTGGGTCAGCGACTGGCAGAATTACATCATCCAGCACAACCCCACGCCCAGCGTCGAACGCGGCGGCTACGCCGCCAAAACCGGCGTCGGCGGCGCCCACGAAAACCCGCTCCGCGACAACACCCGCGGCCGCGTGTATCGCATTGTCTGGGACGGCGCCAAACCCGCCGCCATCAAGTCCCTCAAGGGCGCCACCTCCGCCCAGCTCGTCGCCGCCCTCTCCAGCGGCAACCAGTTCTGGCGCCTCACCGCCCAACGCCTCCTCGTCGAGGGCAAGCGCACCGACGCCGCTCCCGCCCTCAAACAGGTCCTTGCCGGCTCCGCCCCCGTCGCCGCCCTCCACGCCCTCTGGTCGCTCCATGGTCTCGGCCTGCTCGACGCCGCCACCCACCGCGCCGCCCTCGCGCACGCCGATGCCGCCGTCCGCCGCAACGCCGTCCGCGCCCTCGGCACCGATGCCGCCGCCATCGCCCTCTTCTTCGGCTCCGTCGTCGTCAGCGACGCCGATCTCCTCACCCGCCTCGCCGCGTTCGTGAAACTCGCCGAGTTCCCCGCCACGCCGCAGATCAAATCCGTCGTCACCGCCCTCGTCCGCAACCCCGCCAACCAGCAGGACGAATGGCTCCGCGAGGCCACCCGCATCCTCGGCAAGGTCCACGGCGCCGCCCTCTACCGCGAAGGCCCGAATCTCCTGCCCAATTCCGGTTTCGAGTCCGCCGGCACCGAAGGCTTGCCCGCCGGCTGGACGCGCCGCGACAACGGCACCCGCGAGGGCAACAAGTCCGCCGAGTGGTCCCTCGTCGGCTCCGACCAGAAACCCCGCGGCGGCGAGAAAGCCCTGCGCATCGTCAGCCGCGGCGACGCCGATACCACGCTCTTCGCCGAAGTGCCCGTCAAACCCAACACCCAGTATCGCCTCGCCGGCTGGGTGAAAACCCACGCCTTCGGCGGCCGCGTCAACCTCAGCGTCAGTCCCGCCGGCGAATGGCTCCGCGTCGCCCGCAACGCCGCCAACAACCGCGCCGAGACCGATCCCGTCCGCCGCCGCGACACCGACTGGACCGAACTCGAGGTCGAGTTCAACTCCGGCGAGCGCACCGTCGCCACCTTCAACCTCGTCCACGCCGCCCGCGGCGACGCCTTCTTCGACGACGTCCGCCTGGCCGAACTCATCCTCGTCGACGACGCCAAGGTCGTCGCCGGCGACGCCAAGCGCGGCGAACAGCTCTTCCACAAACACCCCGCCGCCTGCGTGCTCTGCCACGCCCTCAAGGGCCAGGGCAGCACCGTCGGCCCCGCGCTCGACGGCCTCGCTACCCGCGCCACGCCCGCCTCCATCCGCGAGAGCCTGCTCGAGCCGAGCAAAGTCATCGCCAAGGGCTTCGAACACTTCGGCAAAGTTTCCCCGATGCCCCCGATGGCCGACATCTTCTCCCCCCAGGAAATCTCCGACCTCGAAGCCTACCTCCAAACCCTCAAATAACCCCCTTGCCCACGGCCCATCGCCCATCGCCCCACCCATCACCTATCACCCATACCCAATCACCCATCCCCCCTCCGCCCCCATGTCCGACAAAAAAATCAACCTCGCCATCATCGGTCTCGGCTTCGGCGCCGAGTTCATCCCGATCTACCAAGCCCATCCCAACGCCAATCTCGTCGCCGTCTGCCAGCGCGACCCGAAGAAGCTGAAGGCCATCCAGGAGGCCTTCGGCATCCCGAAGGGCTACACCGACTACGACGAACTCCTGAAAGACCCCGAGATCGACGCCGTCCACATCAACACCCCGATCCCCGATCACGCCTCCCAGTCGATCAAAGCCCTCCAGGCCGGCAAACACGTCGCCTGCACCGTCCCGATGGCCACCTCCATCGCCGACTGCAAAAAGATCGTCGAACTCACCAAAAAGACCGGCCTCCGCTACATGATGATGGAGACCGTCGTCTACGCCCGCGAATACCTCTACGTCAAAGAACTCTACGACAAGGGCGAGCTCGGCAAAATCCAGTTCCTCCAGGCGAGCCACCAGCAGGACATGGACGGCTGGCCCAACTACTGGCCCGGCCTCCCGCCGATGTGGTATGCCACCCACTGCGTCGGCCCGATGCTCGCCCTCACCGATGCCGTCGCCGAATACGTCTCCTGCTTCGGCTCCGGCACCATCCGCCCGGAACTCGTCAAACACTACGGCTCGCCCTTCGCCGTCGAGACCGCGCACATCAAGTTCAAGGACAGCGATCTCACCGCCCGCATCATCCGCTCGCTCTTCGACACCGCCCGCCAATACCGCGAGAGCATCGATGTCTACGGCTCGAAGAAGTCCTTCGAGTGGTCGCTCATCGAGCACGAGCCCCACGTCCTCCACACCGCGAAGAAACCCGAGCCCAAGATCCCGCAGAAGGTCAAGGTGCCCGACTACGCCAAACGCCTGCCCGCCGGTATCCGGAAGTTCACCACCAAGGGCGTCTACGACCTCGGCAAGAAGACGCACCTCAGCTTCACCCAAGGCGCCGGCCACGGCGGCTCGCACCCGCACCTCGCGCACGAGTTCCTGATGGCCCTCGTCGAGGGCCGCGAGTGCTCCGTCAACGCGGTGAAGTCCGCCAACTGGACCTGCGTCGGCCTCTGCGCCCACGAGTCCGCCCTCGCCGGCGGCAAGATCGTCAAGCTCCCCGCCTTCACCCAGGGCTGAGCGCTCCCCGGCCGTCCCCGGCGCCCCTTCGGCGCGGTTCCGCTCCTGCGGACCGCGCTTTTTTTCGCCCCACCGTCGTTCGCCGTCGCGCCGCGCCCCGCCCGGCGACCTTCGCGCCTCCACCCGCACCGCGCGATGGACTCGCCGCCGCCCGTCCGCCACGCTTCGCGCCCTGAAACCGATGAAACTCGCCCCGCTCGTCGCCGCCCTCTGCCTCGCGCTCGCCTCCGCCTTCGCCGCCCCCGCCCCGGCTCCAGCCTCTCCGGCGTCGCCCGCCAAGCGCCCGAACATCCTCTGGCTCATCGGCGAAAATCTCAGCCACGACCTCGGCTGCTACGGCGCGAAAAACGTCCACACCCCGCACCTCGACCGCCTCGCCGCCGAGGGCACCCGCTACACCCGCGTCTTCGCCACCAACCCCGCCTGCGCCCCCAGCCGCTCCGCCTTTTTCACCGGCCTGTATCAGACGACCACGGACACCCACCCGATGCGCTCCCACCGCACCGACGGCTTCCGCCTCCCGCCCGGTGTGGTCCCGATCACCCACCGCCTTCGCGACGCCGGCTACTACACCGCCAACCTCAAGACCCTCGACGGCCGCACCGTCGGCACCGGCAAGCTCGACCTCAACTTCACCCAGGAGGGCCCGATCTACCACGAAAACTCCTCCGACTGGTCCGCCCTCCGAGGCCGCGCCCCGTTCTTCGCCGTCGTCAACGCCGAGGAGTCCGAATACGACATCTACGACCGCCAGAGCGCGACCAAGCCCCGCGTCGAGTGGGTCGGCGAACGCGAACACGTCCAACACGCCAAGCCCGAGACCGTCACGCCGCCGCCCTACTACCCCGATCACCCCGTCGTGCGGGCCGAGTGGGCCCGCTACCTGAATTCCGTCTCCGGCATGGACCTCCGTTTCGGCCGCGTGCTCGAGCGCCTGCGCGCCGACGGCCTCGAGGACGACACGATCATCCTCTTCTTCGGCGACAACGGCCGCCTCGAACCCCGCGGCATCCACTGGTGCTACGACAACGGTCTCCGCGTCCCGCTCATCATCCGCTGGCCGAAAAATTTTCCCGCCCCCGCGCAACTCCGCCCCGGCGCCGTCGACGACCGCATCCTCAGCCTCATCGACGTCACCGCCACCACGCTCGCTTTCGCCGGGCTGCCCAAGCCGCCCCTCCTGCAGGGCCGCATCTTCGCCGGCCCCGGCACCGAGGCCCCGCGCCGCTATGCCTTCGCCGCCCGCGACCGCATCGACGAGACCGAGCAACGCATCCGCTCCGTCCACGACGAGCGCTTCCACTACATCCGCACGTTCTCGACCGGCCCGACCTTCGCCTCCCTCAATCGCTACAAGGAAAAATGCTTTCCGATCATGGGCGTGATGCGCGACCTCCTCGCCCGCGGCCAACTCGCCGGCGCCCCGCTCGACCTCATGCGCCGCACCGGCCCCTGCGAGGAACTCTACGACACCGCCGCCGATCCGCACGAAATCCGCGACCTCTCGCAATCCGCCGATCCCGTCCACCGCGAGGCCCTAATCCGCCTGCGCGCCGCGCTCGATACCTGGGTCGTTGAAACCGGCGACCGCGGCGCCATCCCCGAGCCCGCCGCCGTCGTCGCCCCCTTCGCCGCCGAGATGCACCAATGGTTCGGCACCCCCGCCTGGGCACAGCCGCCCGCCGACACCGCGCGGCCCTGATCCGCCGGTCTCGCGCCGCCGCCTCCGCGCACCGTCTCCCCCGTCCCCTCCTTCGCCCCCATGCCTCCCGCCCTCGATCTCCGCCCGCTGACGCCCGCCGACTACGACGCCACCGCCGTGCTCCTGCACCGCTCCCTCGTCCACTGGTATCAGACGCGCCTCGGCCAGGGCGCCCGCTTCGGCGACCGCCCCGAGGGCTTCCGCCTCTTCCCCGAAGTCTACGGCGCCCTCGACGCCGGCCACGACGTCGCCGCCTTCGAACGCGCCACCGGCGCCCTCCTCGGCGTCTGCTTCGTGCACCCGCGCGAAACCCACGTCGCCGTCGGCATCGTCGCCACCGCCCCCGAGGCCCAGGGCCGCGGTGTCGCCCGCGCCATGCTCGCCCCGGTCGTCGCCGCCGCCCGCGCCCGCGGCCTGCCCGTCCGCCTCGTCTCCAGCCTGCTCAACCTCGACTCCTTCTCGCTGTATTCGCGCCTCGGATTCGTCCCGCACACGCTCTACCAGGATCTCGCGATCGAGGTCCCCGCCGCCGGCCTCGCGCATCCTCCGCCGCCCGGCACGGACCGCGTCTCCCCCGTCACGACCGTCGCCGCCGCCGCCGAACTCGCCGACTTCGAGCACGCGCTCCAGGGCATCCGCCGCGAACAGGACTACACCTTCTTCCTGGAAAACCGCCTCGGCGACTGGCGTGTCTGGGCCAGCCGCGATGCCGCCGGCCGCCTCGAGGGCTTCCTCGTCGCAAGCCTGCACCCGGCCTGCCCGATGCTCGGCCCCGGCGCCGCGGCCGACGAGTCCGTCGCCGCCGCCCTCGCGTGGCGCGCGCTCGACGCGTTCCGCGGCCGCAGCGTGGTCTTTCTCGTGCCGAGCAGCGCCGCCACGCTCGTGCGTCAGGGCTACGCCTGGGGCGCGAAGAACGTCGAACTCCACGCCGCCCAAGCCGTCGGCCCCGTGCCGCCCGCGCGCGGCGTGGCCTTTCCCACGTTTCTGCCCGAGACCGGTTGAGGTCCCGTTCGCCCGCCGCCGCTCAGCCGCCGCAGGCCGCCTTGGCCGCGTCCGCGATCTCCGCCGGCGTCAGGTCGAACGTGTGGGTCGCGATCGACCACATGTGCCCGAAGGGATCCGCCAACAACCCGAAGCGGTCGCCCCAAAACATGTCCTGCACCGGCATTACCGGCGTCGCCCCCGCCGCCACGGCCCGCGCATACGCCGCATCCGCATCCGGCACGAAAAGATGGATCGTCACCGACGTGCCGCCGCGCGTCTTGGGCCCCAGCGCCTGCATCTCCGGAAACTCGTCGTTCAGCATCACCATCGCTTCGCCGATCCGGATCGCCGCGTGCATCAGGCGGCCGTCCGGGCCGCCCAGCCGCGACACTTCCGTGGCGCCGAAGGCCTGCTTGTAGAACTCGATCGCCGCCGCCGCTCCGCCGCAGACGAGATACGGCGTGACGGTCGAATAGCCGGCCGGCCGGTGGCTCGTCGCGCGTTTCGCCGCCGACGGGGTGGAAGGAGAAGGAGGATTCGACATGGGAGCGGAAGACGGATTCGTCCGGACCATCCGGAACGTGTCCTGCCTCTACAACGATCCGATTTCCCCCGGCCGGACAACTCTCCGGAATAATCGTCGCGCTCCGCCGGCGCCGCCCCCGCCACCGGCGCGCTCCGCCCGTCCGCCGCTCCACGCTTCCCGTCCCGTCGTTTTTCGCCAGCCTCCGGACCATGCCGCTCCCGACCCGCGCCGAAGCCCAGGCCCTCCTCGAACGCCACGTCGCCGACGACTACCAGCGCTACCACGCGCGCATGGTCGCCGCCGCCCTCGAAGGCTACGCGCGCCACCTCGGCGCCGCCGATCCCGAGCTCTGGTTTCTCACCGGCCTCCTCCACGACCTTGACTACGAACAGCACCCGGCGACCCACCCCGCCGAGTCGCTCCGCTGGTTCGCCGCGTGGGGCTACCCCGAAGATCTGCTCCACGCCGTCGAAGCCCACGCCCTCGGCTACAACGGCTTCGCCGTCCGCCCGCGCACCCCGCTCGCCGCCGCGCTGCTCGCGACCGACGAACTTTGCGGGATTTTCTACGCCTACCGGAAAATGAACCCCGTCCGCTACGGCGAGATGAAGCCCGCCTCCCTCCGGAAGAAGGTCAAAGACACCGCCTTCGCCGCCAAGGTCGACCGCGCCACGATCTACACCGGCTGCGAGTGTCTCGGCGTCACCGTCGACGACCACATCGCCAACCTCGTCCGCTTCCTCGCCGCCTTCGACTGAACCGCCCCGCGCGACACCGTCCGCCACCCCACGTCGCCGCACTCCGGCTCTCGGCGCATGCCTCCGCGCTCTCGACTCTCCCCTCTCCACTGTGCCGCCGCGCTCAATGCGCCGCCGCCTTCGTCTTCCGCAGATTCCGCTGCCCCGCCATGCTGAACATCAGCACCGCGCCGACCACGGCCCACGGAATCATGAACACGAAAAAGTATTTGTAGCCCGTCGCGTCCAGCAGCCGCCCGAGCAACTGCATCGCGACCCCCGCCCCGATATATTGGAAGGAATTGATGCAGCCCGAGGCAAACGCGGCCGCCTTCCGCCCGCCGATGTCCATCGCCGCCGCCGGCCCGAGCAGCGAATGCGTCGAGTTCGCCGTGAACGCCACCGTCACGAACGCCACCGCGATCCCCATCGCCCCGTGCACCTGCGATGCGACGATGATCGTCACCACCTCGAGGCAATAGATGCCCGCCGCCACCGGCGCGCGCCGGCCGCCGAACACCTTGTCCGAGACGATGCCCGAGATGAACGAGCCCGCCGACGCCACGAACGGTATCAGGAATCCGACGACGAGAAACAGCGGCGAGTTCAGGTCGATCTTGTGCACCTCCTGCATGTAGCGCGGGAACCACTGGTCGACCGTCTGCCGCACCGCCCCCGTGCACGCGTAGGCGCTCGCCATGATCCAGACGTATTTGTTCGTCACGATCTGCACGAACACCTCGCGCATGTCCGCCCGCAGGTTGTCGTCGTGGTCCGCCTCGCCCTTGTAGACCCCGTGGAAACCCGCCTCCTCCGGCGTGTCCTTCGCCCAGATCGCCAGCGCCACCGCCACCACCGCCGCGATGCCCGCCGGCACGAAGAACAGCATCCGCCAATGCTGCGCCGGCACGTTCCACATGCCGAGAAACACAAAGCCGCCCAGCAGCGCCGGCCCCAGCTGGTTGATCGCCACCCGCCCGAGGTTGATCATGAACCCGAACACGCCCGCGAACGTCCCGCGCTCCGTCGCGCTGAACCACGACGCGTTGATCTTGATGAACCCCGGCGCCCCGAACGACTGCGCATACCCGTCGATGCCGCGCAACGTCACGAACAGCCACAGCAGCCCCAAAAACGACGCCCCGCCGAACGCGATGTTCGCCAGCACCGTCCCCGCCGCCCCGATCAGCAGCGCCTTCTTTCCGCCGAGCCGGTCCGTGATCAGCCCGTTGACCACCTGCCCGATCGCGTAGGCGTAAAACTGCGCGCCCAGAATGTCGCCCATGTCGCCCTTCGAAAACCCGAACTCGTCCGACATCGGCTTGTTCGCGATCGAGAGGTTGTAGCGGCACATGTAGAAGCTCGTGTAGAGCAACCCCACCACGCTCCAGTTGAGCCCGCGCCTCGCCCCGTAGCCGGGCGGCAGCGCGGGCCGCGCCGCCGCCGTTTCACCCTGGGCCGAGGAGGACGAACTCATGCGGTCGGCGTTTTAACGCTCCCGTCGGAACACGCACGGAAATTCTCCGCCCCGCGCCGCCCCTGTCATACTCGCGCCCGCGCCCCGCCGCCGGCCTTGCCCCGCCGGCCCGCTTCCTGCACCAAGTCTCCCGCCATGACCGCCATGTCCCAGTCGATCCGCCGCACCAAAATCATCGTCACCCTCGGTCCCGCCACCGAAAGCGAGGAGATGCTCGAAAAACTCATTCGCGCCGGCGCCGACATCGTCCGCCTCAACATGGCGCACGCCAAACACGACTGGACCCGCACCATCATCCGCCGCATCCGCGCCGTCAGCGCCCGCGTCGAACGCGAGGTCGCGATCATGATGGACATCAAGGGCCCCGAGATCCGCACCGGCGACCTCGCCGCGCCCATCGAACTCAAGGCCGGCGAGATCTTCGACTTCACCGTCCGCCCCGGCCTGAACGAGGAGAGCGGCGCCGGCGCCGAGGAGATCCGCTCCGTCGGCGTCAACTACCAGGACCTCGCCAAGGATATCCGCGTCGGCGACACCGTCCTCGTCGACAACGGCCTTCTCCGCCTCGAAGTCCTCGAGAAAAACGACGCCCGCATCCGCTGCCGCGTCCTCATCCCCGGCGAGCTCAAATCCCGCCGCCACATCAACCTCCCCGGCGTGAAGGTGAATCTCCCCTCCTTCACCGAGAAGGACCGCGCCGATTCCACCGTCGGCCTCGAGGAGGGCATCGACTTCCTCGCCCTTTCCTTCGTCCGCGAATCCGCCGACATCGACCTGCTCCGCGCCTTCCTCTCCGAAAAACGCTCCCGGGTCCGCATCATCGCCAAGATCGAGGACCAGAGCGCCATCGCCAACCTCAACCAGATCGTCAACGCCTGCGACGGCCTCATGATCGCCCGCGGCGACCTCGGCATCGAGTGCCCCTTCGAGGAACTCCCCGTCATCCAGCGCCGCGCCGTCCGCGCCTGCCTCGCCCAGGGCCGCCCCGTCATCGTCGCCACCCACATGCTGGAATCGATGATCTCCCAACCCGTCCCCACCCGCGCCGAGATCACCGATGTCGCCAACGCCGTCTACGAACTCGCCGACTGCGTCATGCTCTCCGGCGAGACCACCATCGGCAAATACCCGCTGGAATGCGTCGCCATGCTCGACACCATCTCCCGCCGCATCGAACTCGAGGCCGACGACACGTGGAACGAGCCCGCCGTCTTCACCGGCGAGCGCATGAAGGTCCTCCACTCCGCCGTCGTCCTCGCGAACGAGATCCCCAATTCCAAGCTGATCACCTTCACCCGCCACGGCTTCATGGCCCAGGGTCTCGCGCTCCTCCGCCCCGCCCACTCGCCGATCTTCACCTTCACGCCGTCGATCGAGGTGCTTCGCCAGCTCCGCCTCCTGCGCGCCGTCGAGCCGATCTTGATGCCGCTCGCGTCCGATCCCAACGACACGATCGAAAACGCCCTCTCCCTCCTGCGCCGCACCGGCCGCATCGGCCCCGGCGACAAGATCGTCGTCGCCACCGACATCGTCGCCCAGGACCACCTCGTCGACAGCGTCCAGCTCCGCACCATCCGCTGAGCCCGACGTAGAGCGGGCGTCCCGCCCGCTCACGTCCGCGCCGCTCCCGCCGGCGCCG
>JBILLY010000096.1:0-10413 GCA_044375835.1 Opitutaceae bacterium | reverse complement strand
GAGGCGCTCGGCAAACCGGTGACCTTTCACGAAGTCTACGCCGCGTCGGAGGGCTTCATCGCGGCGCAGGATCTGCCGAGCCCCCAGGCCGGGCTGCGCGTGATGGCCGACCTCGGGATCTTCTTCGAGTTTGTGCCGATGGCCGACCTGGAGATGAACCGCGTCGAGCAACTCGGCCCGAAAGCCGTCCCGCTCGCCGAAGTCCGGACCGGCGTCGATTACGCCGTGCTGCTCACCACGCCGGGCGGCCTGGTGCGCACGCCGCTCGGCGACGTGGTGCGCTTCACCTCCACGGAGCCGCCGCGCCTCGTCTACGTGGGCCGCACCGCGCTGCGACTCAACTCCGCCGGCGAGCGCGTTTCCGAAAAAGACCTGACCGACGTCCTCGCCGGCGTATGCAACCGGAACCAGTGGCGCATCGTGAACTTCCACGTCGCGCCCCTCCCGACCACGGCCGGCCTGACCGGCCAGCGCCGCACGCGGCACGAATGGTGGGTGGAGCTCAAACCCGGCACGGTCGCCACGCCGACCGGACCGCAGATCGCCGCGATGATCGATGCCGACCTGCAACAGATCAACGGCGACTACGCCGACCGCCGCCGCAAAGGGGCGCTGGAGACGCCCTACGTGCGCCTCGTGATGCCGGGCGTCTTCGAACACTGGCTCCGCCACGCCGGCAAATGGGGTGGCCAACACAAGCTCCCGCGCTGCCGTCCCGACCGCACGTTGGCCGACCAATTGGCGAAAATCACCAACTTCGCCGCCGACTGAAATTCCCCGCAAACCGCCGCGCGGCTGGCACGCGTAGTGCTTAAAACCACCCATCCTGCCCAAGCAGGGTTTTGGGTAGCGTGAATCCGGCCGAAAGGTCGGAAACAGAAAAAACTGGGCCCGGCGTTAAGGGGTTATCGCCGGGCCCTTCTGTTTTTCCGAATCAGGATCAGCACCGACGGGAGCACACCGCGTCGCAGGGACGCGCGCCGGTCGAGGCAGTCGCAGCGGACAGGCCCTCAGCCCGAATGCCCCCTGCGGTCAGATCTTAACCACGGATTGCCCGGAGGGACACGGATGAGGAGTTTTTCATCGGTGAGGATCCGTGGGTTCCGTGGTCAAAGGTCCGGGACCGTCGCGCCCGAGAGCTGCGGGAGTCGGAATCAGCCCTTGAGCACCGCGAGGATGCGCTTCTCGTAGTCCTCTTTCTCGACCATGCCGACCTTGCGGTCGCGCACTTGGCCGTCGCGGTCGATGAGAAAGGTCGTCGGCAAGGCTTCCACCCCGCCGAACGCCGTCACGGCGGCATCGTCGCCCATCACCAGCGGGTAGGTGATCTTGCTGCGCGCGGCGAAGGCCTTGACCACGTCGACCCCGGCTTGATCGAGCGACACGCCGACGATCACGAGGCCATCCTTGGCATATTTGTCGGCGAGCTCGATGTAGCCCGGAATCTCCTCGCGGCAGGGCGGGCACCACGTGGCCCAAAAGTCGACGACCACGACCTTGCCCTTGAATTGCTCCGAGGACACGACCGCCCCGTTGAGATCCTTGAGCGTCCACTTCGGCGCCGGGCCGAGCTTCGGCAGCGCCATCGCGGCCGCCGCTGCCGCCGGGGCGGGTGCAGCCGTCGACGCGGCGGGCGCGGCGGCGGTCTTGCTTTTGTCGGCATCGGACTTGGCGCAGCCGGCGAAACCGAGCATGAGGGCGCCGCATAGGACGGCGGGGAGGGAGCGGATTTGTTTCATAATCGTGGTGGATCGGCGGCGACCGGAGCGGCGGCGAGCCTAGCGGTCGGAGGCGACGCCGCAAATTTTCTTCCCGGATTTCGCGGCGTGGACCGCCCGCCGTCCCCGGCGCGACGGCATCCGCCCGGTCCGACGCGCGCTCAGGATTCGCGCATCTCGGGCAGGTCGAGACCGAGCGTCTCGATGAACTTCTTCATCGCCGGCGTGAGCACCCGGCCCTTGCGGTGCAAGATCGCCAGCGGCCGGGTGAACTCCCGGCCCTTGAACGGCAGCACCGCGAGCGTGCCCTGCTTCTGCTCCTGGGCGACGGTCGCCTGCGGCACGATCGCGATGCCGTGGTCGATCTCGACCGCGCGTTTCACCGTCTCGATGTTGTCGAACTCCATCACCGGCTCGATCTCGAGCTTGTGCTCGCGGAAGATGATATCGACGGCCTTGCGCGTGGGGATGTCGGGGTCGAACCCGATGAACTTCTGGCCCGTGAGGTCCTTCACCTCGATGTCGGTCCGCTTCGCCAAAGCGTGCTGCGGGTGGGTGATGAGCACGAGGTGGTCGTTGCGGAAGGGCAGCACCTCGATCTGGCGCTGCTTCACCGGAAAGGCCACGAGCCCGAAGTCCACCGAGTTGTGCAGGATGTCTTCGTAAACGAGATTCGAACGCCGGTATTCGACCCGCACGTTCACCGAAGGGAAGTCGTGGAGGAATTTCTTGATGAACGGCGGCAGCTCGTGGAGCCCGATCGAGTAGATGGTCGAGATGCGGATCGTGCCGCTGATGACCTTTTTCATCTCCTGCAGCTCCGAGAGCAGCTTCTCGTAAGTGTGGAGCATCTCCTTCGCCGCATCGTAGACCCGCTGGCCTTCCCGCGTGAGCTGGAACTGTTTCTGGCTTCGGTCGATGAGCAGGGTCTTGAAATGACGCTCCATCGCCCGCGCCTGCTGGCTCACCGCCGACTGGGTGATGCCGTTCAGTTTGGCCGACTTGGAGAAACTCTTGGTTTCGACGAGGTCCGCGAAGATTTTGAAATTCTCGATCTGCATGATTAGCCGGCGTTGTGATGCGCAGGTTAGAAGAACGGGCCTCGCCGTAAACCACGAAGTAGTTTCGCTAACAATATGCTCATCGCCTACGACGAGTTTGTCCGCCGCGCCGACGCGCTCAGCGCCCGCATCGCGGCCGCCTGCACCGCCGCCGGCCGCCCCGTCGGCGACGTCGAGCTCCTCGCCGTCACCAAGACCCATCCCGCCGCCGCGGCCGACTTCGCCGCGCGCTACGGCCTGCACGGCGTCGGCGAGAACCGCGTGCAGGAAGCGATCGAGAAGCGCCCGCAACTCGCGCCCGAGTCCATCGCCCTCCGCTGGGAGTTGATCGGCCACCTCCAGTCCAACAAAGCCAAGCTCGCCGCCCGCCACTTCGACCGCATCCAGAGCGTCGATTCGGAAAAACTGCTCCACCACCTCGACCGCGCCGCCGCCGAGCTCGGCCGCACCCTGCCGGTGCTGCTCCAACTCAACGCCGGCGACGACCCCGCGAAATTCGGCGCCGACCTCGCCGACGCCCCGCGCCTGCTCGATGCCGCCCTCGCCTGCAAACATCTCCGCGTCGACGGCCTCATGACCATCGCCCCGCTCGGCACCACGCCCGCGGAAACCGCCGAGCACGCGCGCCGCACCTTCGACCACCTCCGCACCACGCGCGACTTGCTCGCCGGCAGCCGGCAGGTGCCGCTCACCGAACTCTCGATGGGCATGACCGGCGACCTCGAGATCGCCGTCGCCGCCGGCAGCACGATGGTCCGCGTCGGCACCGCGCTCTACGGCGCACGCTGAGCCGCGGCCGTCGGCCGCGTTACCGCCTCGTCGCGGGCGGCCCGGTGCACGGCGCCCGGCAAAGGCGCCGGCCGTCGCTTCCCGCCCAGGACGCCGGCGGAACGAGCGCGCGCCACCACCCGGCGCCGCCGCCGCTGCCAACGCCCGCCGCCCCTGCCCGCCCGCGCATCTGCCGTGGCTGCATCCCTCGCCCTCCCGCAGCGGAGATTTTCCTCCGCCCCGCCAGTTTCCCGGTTGCAGGCCCCGCGAAATGATTTTCGGCTCCGGACGTGCAGACCGACACCTTCGGCGCAGTGGAACGCGAGGCCCTGCTCGCCTTGCTCGACGACGACAGCCCCGCCGTGCGGCGCGGCCTCCTCGCCCGCTTCCTCCAGCTCGGTCCCGTCGTCGCGCCGTTTTTGCAAGCCGTCGCCCACGGCTCCAACCGCGTGCTCGCGCGCCACGCCGCCTGGTATCTCGCGGAGCTGAAATTTTCCGACCCCGTCGGTGATTTCGTCGGCTTCATCCGCTCGCTCAACTACGAGCTCGAAAGCGGCGCCCTCCTTCTCGCGCGCACCGTCTCGCCGCACCTCGACGTTGGTGCCTGCCGCCGGGAACTCGACGCCATCGCCGCCCGCTGCCGCGAACTCATCGTCGAGCCCTCCACCGCCCGCGAGAAATGCCGCATCGTCAACCGCGTGCTCTTCCACGAGTGGGGCTTCCACGGCAACCGCGACGACTACGCCGACCCGCGCAACAGTTTCCTCGACCAGGTCCTCCAGCGCCGCACCGGCCTGCCCATCTCGCTCTCGATCTTGTATCTGCTCGTGACCGAACGCCTCGGCCTCGAGCTCGAGCCCATCGGCCTGCCCGGCCACTTCATCGTCGGGTGTTTCAGCGACGATCTCCCCTTCTTCGTCGATCCGTTCGACCGCGGCGTCTTCCGCGATGCCGACGAGATCTTCGACCTGCTGCGCGCCAACCACGTCTCCCCGTCGCTCGGCGACCTCGCACCCACGCCCGTGCGCGAAGTCCTCTGCCGCGCCTGCCGCAATCTGGTGAATCACTACACCGCCGCCGGCGACCTCGCGCACGCGCGGCTCTTCGCCGGATTCGTGAGCGAGTTCGAGACGACCCACGCCGAAAACTCCGAGGAGTAGGCGGCCCGGCCGCGCGCCCGCCGGCCCGGACTCTCCCGCCCGCCGATTTTCGATTTGGCCGGCGCCTTCCCCGCTGCCCCACTCGGCGCCCTCCCCTTGAACCCCGCGAACTCCCCCGTCCTCACCCTCGCCGATCTCGCCGCCTGGTCGCGCGCCGGCACCTCGCTCGCCGTGCTCGGCCACCCGATCAAGCACTCGATCAGCCCCGCGATGCACAACGCCGCCCTCGCCCGCCTCGTCGCGACCGACGCGCGCTTCGCCGACTGGGAGTATTTCCGTTTCGAGGTCCACCCCGACGACCTCCCGCGCGCCCTCGAACTGTTGCGCGAAAAACAATTCCGCGGCGTCAACCTCACCGTCCCCCACAAGATCATCGCCTTCGACCGCGTGGCCGAGGTCGACCCCGCCGCCCGCCCCGTCGGCGCCGTCAATACCCTTCTCCGCACCGACGCCGGCTGGCGCGGCCACAACACCGATGGCTACGGCCTCGCCGCCGCCGTGCGCGAGACCCTCGGCCGCGAACTCGCCGGCGCACACATCGTCCTGCTCGGCGCCGGCGGTGCCGCCCGCGGCGCGGCCGTGGAGTGCCTGCAGCGCGGCTGCGCCTCGCTCGCGATCGCCAACCGCACCCGCGCCAACCTCGACGCTCTGCTCGCCGCGCTCGCGCCCGTCGCCGGCGCCATCCCCGTGCGCGGCTTCGCGCCCGACGCGATCCCCGCCGATCTCCCCGCGGCCCCGCTTGTCATCAACGCCACCAGCGCCGGCCTCAAACCCACCGACCCGTTGCCCATCGACGTCGCCGCGCTCCCCCGCCCCGCCGCGGTCTTCGACATGATCTACAACCCGCCGCAGACGCCGTTGCTCCGCGCGGCCGCGGCGCTCGGCGTGCCCACCGCGCACGGCCTCGCGATGCTCGTCCATCAGGGCGCCAAGGCCCTCGAGATCTGGAGCGGCGTGCCCGCGCCGCAGACCGCGCCCACGATGTCCGCCGCCGCCCACGCCGCCCTGGGGCTCGCTTGACTCGCCTCCGTCACGCGCGAGCCTGTCGCCATGCCCACGCAGACCAAATCGTCCGCCCGGCCTGGCCGGCGCGCGAAGCAACAACGTCCGGGCAAGAGACCTGCGAAGAAAACCGCGCGCCCGTCGTTCGGGGAATGGGCGCGCAGCGTTGCGGGCATGATGAAGGACGGACCGCCCGACCTATCCATGCGTGAAGGCTTCGGCCGTTAACTACTTGGTCGACGCCGGACCAATCGCCGGACTTTTCAATCGGCGGGATCAGTGGCACGCGTGGAGCGTGTCCGTGTTGACTGTCCTCGACGGACCCGTTGCCACGACAGAGACGGTGTGGGGCGAAGTTTGCCACCATCTCTCCGGTGACCGCGCGTGCCTGCTCGCCGCGGTCCAAGCCGTTCAAACCGGCCGGGTGCAGATCCGTCCCGGCTGGGAATCCGCGGACCGGGTGGCCGCCCTCCTCACCCGCTATCCGCACATGGATGCCGGCGACGCTTCCCTTGTCGTGCTCTCCGAAAAACTCCCGCGCGCAAAAATCGTCACCACGGACGTCCGCGACTTTACCGTTTACCGGCGCTTCCGGGATGAGCCCTTGCCGTTGATCCATCCGTAGTTTGCCGTCCCGACCACCCGATGGCCTCCGACTACGCGCTCTTCGCCGCCACCTTCCCGTGGTTCTTCCCCGCGGTGGCCTGCTGCTTCGGCGCCTGCGTCGGCAGCTTTCTCAACGTCGTCATCTACCGCGTGCCCAAGGGCGAGTCGGTCGTGTTCCCCGGTTCGCACTGCGGCTGCGGCCGCCCCATCGCTTGGCACGACAACATCCCCGTCCTCTCCTGGCTCCTGCTCCTTGGCCGCGCCCGTTGCTGCGGCCGGCCGTTTTCCTTCCGCTATCCCGCCGTCGAACTGCTGACCGCCCTGCTCTTCCTCGTCGTCTGGCTGCGCTTTCCGCCCGCGGTCGCGCTCGTCGGCGCGCTCTTCGTCGCCTGCCTCGTCGCCGCGACGTTCATCGATCTCGACCACTTCATCATTCCCGATGTCTTCACCATCGGCCTCGCGATCGCGGGTGTCGCCCTCTCCGCCGCCGTGCCCGCGCTGCACGGCCAGACCCAAGGCACCGCCGGGGAAAATGCCCTCGCCGCCGTGCTTGTTTCGCTGCGCGGCCTGCTCGTCGGCTCCGGGCTCGTGCTCTGGATCTCGATGCTCGCCGAAGCCGTCCTGCGCAAGGAGGCGATGGGCTTCGGCGACGTGAAGTTCGTCGGCGCGATCGGCGCCTTCTGCGGCTGGGAAGGCGCCGTGGTCGCCATGTTCGGCGGCGCCTGCGTCGGCACCGGGTGGATCACGCTCGCCTGGCTCTGGCAAAAAACCGCCGGCCGCCGCTCGCCGCTCACGCCGCCGACGGAAGCCCCGCCGCCCGACGATCCGGCCGACGCCGACAGCGGTCCGATCCACGAAAACCTCGAGGCCGCCACGCTGCTGGCCGGGGTCATCGCCGTGTTGGTCGCGTTCTTCGTGCCCACGCTCCACGGCATCAGCGGCCACCACTTCCTCTTCGACAGTTTCCGCTCCGGCGCGCTCGCCCTCGCCGGCCTGCTGACCGGCTCCGCCGTCGTGCTCTGGATCGCGCTGCTCCTGCCTGTCCTCTTCAAACACGATTCGCTCGTCTTCTGCGCGATGCGCTTCGTCGGCGCCGCGCTCGCGTTCGGCCCGTGGTCGCGCGGCCTCGAAGCCGTCGCACTCGGCACCGGCCTCGCCGCCATCGCCACCGCGATGCTCTGGGCGGGCTTTCGCGCCTTCAACCGTCGCCGCGACCACGCGGCCGCGACATCCGGCGCCGCGTCCGACCCGGCAAACGAAACAGCCGCCGGAGCCACCCAGGCCGGCGCCGAAACCGAACCCGTCGCGCTCGGCTTCGGCGTGCACATCCCCTTCGGCCCGATGCTGGCGATCGCCGGCGGCCTGCACTTCCTGTTTTTCCGCGACGCCGTGCGCGCGTGGTTCGAGCAGTTCACGCAGGTCCTGTGAGCGGACGCACGCCAGCGCTTCGCCCCCGCCGCTCCCCGCCGGCGCCACACCACCGCTCGCGCGCGCTCAACCGAACCGCGCCGCCATGATGCGCCGCAGGTGCGGACGCACCTGGCGCGCGAGCCCGGCGTTCGCGTAGCCCATCCACGCCACCGGCGTCGTCGTGTCGAGCGGCGCCCGCAGCGGCCGGCCGTCCGGCGCCTCGATCACGCAGCCCGCCTCCCGCGCGATCAGCGCCGTGCAGATATCGTAGGGGTGGCAGCACAGCGTCGCCGCGCTGAATCCGAGTTTCGCATACGCCGCCGGCCGCAGGTCGCCGAGCATCCGGTCGTGGCCGACGATCAGCTCCGCCAATTGCCCGCCGGTGCTGATGTATTGGTCGTCGAACACCCGCTGCCCCCCGTCCTTGCCGTGCAACCCCAGCGCGCGCCACAGATCCTCCTCCACCGCGCCGAGCAGCGCCTTGCCCTCCGGGAAAAACCGCGCGAGCGACGCGAACCCGTGCTCGAAATCCCGCGCCCGCGAGGGCCGCGGCCGCCAGCGCCGCCGCGTGCGCCGCGCGAGGTCCAGCGTCTCCGCGCGCACCCCGCCGCCCGCCAACGCGCTCAGCTGGTCCGCAAAGCCGTGCTTCGTCGTCGGCAGCTCCGTCATCGCCGCCACCACGATGTCGCCGAGGTGCGTGCGCGCACCCCGCTGCGGCGCCAGGCCGGCGAGGATCCACGCCGACCGCTTGTCATACATCAGGCCGCGCGTGCCGTCGATCGGGTCGAGGATGCAACGCCACACCGTGCGCGCCGCCGGCGTGCCGCGCGGGATCGTCGTCACGCCGTCCTCGAGCCCTTCCATCACGAGTTCCATCGGCCAGGCCCGCGGCCAGTGCGCGTCGAACCACGCCAAGATCGCGTCCTCGCTCAGCCGGTCGATGTGGTAGATCGTGTCCGCCGCGGTCACCGCCGCCACGCGCGCGAACTTCGCCGCGTGCTTCGCCCGCGCCGCCACCAGCGTGTCGCGGATATGGTCCTGCAGCGCGCACAGCAGCCGGCGCGCGCGTTCGAGTTGGGCGCGGGAAAACGTCATGGCAAAAACAGCTCCGCCCCCGCGCCCGTCCGAGCGTGCAGCACCTCGGGCCTCGGGCCGAATCGCCCGGCATACGCCGCCGCGACGCCCTCGGCGTCGCGCGCGCCGAAAGATCCGTCCGTCAGCGCCAGCACGGCGCCGCCGAAACCGCCGCCCGTCAGCCGCGCCCCATGCACGTGCGGCGTCGCCGCCAATCGATCGACCAGAAAATCCAGCTCCGCCGTGCTGTTCTCGAACCACCGCTGCGAGCTGCGGTGCGACGCCGTGAGCGCCCGGCCGAGGGCCGCGAGATCGCCCGCGCGCAGCGCCGCCATCGCGGCGTCGACGCGCGCGATCTCCTCGATCACGTGCCGCGCCCGCCGCGCCTCGACGTCGTCCAGGCCGCCCGCCCGTGCCGCAAACCACGCCGGCGTCGCGTCCGCCAGCTGCGCCACTCCGAGCGCCCGCGCCGCCGCCAAACAGTCGCGGTGCCGCGCCGCGTAGAGCCCGTCCACCAACGCGTGCCGCGTGGGCGGGTTGAAGATCCAGAAGTGCGCCTCCACCGGCAACGGCACCGTTTCGATCCGCGGGCCGCGACAGTCGATGAACACGAGGTGGTCCTTCCGCCCGAACCCCGACACCGCCTGATCGAGGATCCCGCACGGCACGCCGACAAACTCGTTCTCCGCCCGGCGCGCCGCCTCCACCAGCACCGCGCGTTCCGGGCGTTCGCCGGCCGCGGCCGCGAAGACGAGCGCCGAGGCCAGCTCGAGCGCCGCGCTGCTGCTCAGTCCCGCGCCCGGAGGCAGGTCCGCCATCGCGAGGTAGTCGAACCCCGCCGGCACCCGCAAACCGCTCGCCGGAAACGCCGCCAGCACCCCGAGCGGATAGTTGGCCCACGCCGCCTCCCCGGCCTGCCGCTCCGGCGGCCCCGCCCCGACCTCGACCACCGCGCCGCGTTGCGCGCTGGCCAGCCGGCGCCGGCCGTCGCCGCGCCGGGCCAACGCCACCCATACCCCGCGGTCGATCGCCGCGCCGAGCACCGTGCCGCCGTTGTAGTCCGTGTGGTTGCCGATCACCTCGATCCGGCCAGGCGCCCGCGCCACGAATTCCGGCGCGCGGCCGTGGAGAGCGAGGAAATGTTCGACGAGCGCGGCGCGCATGCAGGGACGCCAACAAGAGCCGCCGCCCGCCGCCGCTGTCGACGGTTTACTTGGCCGCGCGCAGGTCCGCCGCCGCCTTGAAGCGGATCGTCCGCACCGCCGGGATCTTCATCGGCTGCTTCGTATGCGGATTGTAGCCGTTGCGCGCCGGGCGCACCGCGAGCGAGAACGTGCCGAAACCCACCAGCGCCACTTCCTTGTCGCGCTTCAGCCCTCGCTTCACCGCCGCCAGCACCGCCTCCGTCGCGCGCTCGGCCGCGGCCTTGGAGCTGCCGCCGTTCAGGAGTTTCTGCACTTCGTCAACGAGGGCGGCCTTGTTCATCGGGGTCGGAATGAAGCGGCGCAGCGAAGAAACGCCGTCCGGCCCGGTCAAATCGATTCCCGGCCAACGATAGTGTCTGCGTCAGGCGCCCGGCGGCTTCGGCGGCGGCGCAAACCGCGCCGGCACCTC
>JBILLY010000095.1:0-10423 GCA_044375835.1 Opitutaceae bacterium | reverse complement strand
TCCCTGACCCAACCCATATGAATCCCACCCACCGTCTGCTGACTCCCGTGCTCGCCGTTTTGGCCGGCGCGGCTGCCCTGCGCGCGCAAACCGCCCCGACTCCGCCCCCGGCCGCCGCCGCTCCCCGGGAGGAAGCCGTGAAGCTCGAGGCCTTCACCGTCACCGGTTCGAACATCAAGCGCCTCGAAATGGAGAAGGTGCTGCCCGTCACCGTGATCGACTCCTCCGCGATCGACATCCGCGACGCCTCGCAGCCCTCCGATTTGTTGACCGCGCTGCCGCAGGTCACCGGTCTGCCCGGCAACGAAACCGCCACGCTCGGCGCCACCGCCCGCGGCGACAACGCGAGCCTCTCGCTGCGCGGCATCGCCTCCAGCAACACGCTCGTGCTGCTCAACGGCCGCCGTCTCGTGCCGCATCCGATCAGCCAGGGCGAAGGCGGCACGCCGACCCTCTCGACCAACGTCAACGTGCTGCCCAACCGCGGCATCGAGCGCGTGGAAGTGCTGCGCGACGGCGCTTCGTCGCTCTACGGCACCGATGCCATCGCCGGCGTGGTGAACTACACGATGCAGCGCCACGCCCCCGGCACCGAGCTGGCGCTCCGCTACGGGCAGACCGCCCACAACGACGGCGAGGAGTATCGCGCCACGCTCACGCACGGCCTGACCTTCGCGAAGAACCGTGGCCGCGCGATGATCACCGCCGACTACTATCGCCGCGCCGCGATGTATGCCCGCGACCGGTCGTTCTCCGCGGACAACGACCACAGCAATCTCGCCCCGGCCCCCTGGAACGTCGGCACCAACACCACCTTCAACGCCCGCTCCGCCACGACCGCCTACGGCAACTTCCTCGTCGGCAACGTGACAGCCACCAACGAGTTCGGCAGCGTGACCGGATTCGCCGGTTCGCGCCCCGCGGGCGTGCCCACGACGCTCGCATCGGCCGCCGGCGTGTTCGTGCTCCAGCCCGACGGTGCGGGCGGCGTCTCGTTCGGCACCGCGGCCCCGAGCCGCGTGGGCCCGACCCGCGACTACTACTGGAACAACAACGCCTACCGCGTGATCCAGCCCGAGAGCGCGCGCACGAACGTCTTCGCGAGCGCCGAGCTGGATCTCAATGCCAACGTCACGCTCTTCGCCGACGCCAGCCTCTACCGCGCCCACTCCGTCACCTACCGCGAACCCGACGGCATCACGCAGAGCACCGACGGCTTCATCATCGTGCCCGCCACCAACCCGTGGAACCCCTTCGGCACGCGCTTCTGGTCGCCGACCGGCGCGCCCAACGCCGACGGCACGGCCCGCCTCACCGGCACACCGTCTTCCGTGTCCATCACCAACAAGCGCCTAACCGACCTCGCCACCCGCACCGACTGGGTCGACACCTCCGTCTACCGCGGCGTCGTCGGCGCCCGCGGCAAACTCTCCGACTCCTGGACCTGGGAAACCGCGTTCCTCTGGTCGGCCGCCCGTGTGATCGAAAACGAGGAAGGGCCCACCCGGAAGAGCCTGCTCGTGAACGCCATCAACCAGACCGACCCGGCCCGCGCCTTCAACCCCTTCACCCGCACCTTCGCCGTGCGCAACGGCGCGCTCGTCGTGACCGGCGACTACGTGAACCCCGAGAGCGTGCAGCAGACGTTCCGTTCCAGCTTTATCCGCAACGGCATCACGCGCCTCGGCAGCGGCGACTTCCGCGCCAGCGGCGACGTGTTCCCGCTCTGGGGCGGCAACAAGATCGGCGGCGCCTTCGGCGGCGAGTTCCGCTTCGAGGCCTACGACGACTACCGCCCGCCCTACGCCGGCCTGAATCCGCCCGGCTCCGGCCTCGACCTCACGTCGAACGACTTCCTCGGCTTCTCGCCGAATTCCGACACCCACGGCAATCGCCACGTCGCCGCCCTCTACGCCGAGACGGTCGTGCCGCTCGTCGGCCGCGGCACGCGTTTCCCCCTCGTCGAATCCCTCGAGCTGAGCGCCGCCGCCCGCTACGAGAGCTACACCGATTTCGGCGACACCACGAAGCCCAAGTATGGCGTCAACTGGCGCCCCGTGCGCTGGGCCATGGTCCGCGCGTCGTATAACGAAGGCTTCCGCGCGCCCAACCTCGCGCAGCTCTTCACCGGCACGCTCATCCGCACCGTCACCGGCAGCACCGACACCTACCGCAGCGCCGTCACGGGCCTCATCACCGACGGCCCCAGCAACCGCCGCAGCGTCGCCTCCGGCAACCGCCGCCTCTCGCCGGAATCCTCGACCGGCAAATCCGCGGGTGTGGTCGTCGACGTGCCCTTCGTGAAGGGTCTCTCCGTCTCCGTCGATTACTGGGAGATCCGCCGCAAGAACATCATCTCCTCCGGCGGCGGCATCGCCGACGACACCGCCGCGCTCAACGCCGCCACCCAGGCCGCGCTCGCCCGCGGCACCGCGATCGGCGCCATCGATCTGGGCAGCGGCACCGCCAACTACCAGGGCGACAACTCCGTCGTGCGCCTCCCGGTCACGCAGGCCGACCGCGATGCCTTCGCCGCCTACAATGCCACCCGCGCCCCCGGCAACCAGCGCGCCGTCGTCGGCGCCATCGACATCATCCGCAGCACCTATTTCAACCGCGCGGAAGAGTTCGTGAACGGCTTCGACTTCGACGTCACCTACAAGCTCCCGCGTCTCGCCCTCGGCAACGTCACGCTCAACACGAACTGGACGCTCCTCAACGACTACCACGGCTACAGCGCCGCCGGCGCGGCGCGCACGGACTTCCGCGGCTCCAACGCCGTCGGCACCGCCACCACCAAGTGGCGCGGCGCCACCACCGTCGCGTGGAACCGCAAGGAATGGGGCGCCGGTCTCGGCGCCTACTACACCGGCGACTTCACCGACACCGGCGCGACCACCACCCTGCTCATCTGGGAGCAGCTCGGCCGGCCGGACTACATCCGCCCCTTCTTCACCAACGGCACGACCCAATACCGCTACGTCGTGAGCGACTCGATCTCCTACAACGCCTACGTGACCTACCGCGTGAAGTCCGACAATCGCTGGCTCGCCCGCACCAGCGTGCGCCTCGGCGTGAACAACCTCTTCGACAAGGAGCCGCCGCTCTCCTCCGACTCCCGCGGCTACGAGCCCTCGCTCTACAACGTGCTCGCCCGCGGCCGCACCTACTCGCTGCAGATCACCAAGAAGCTCTGAGCGGGCGGACGGGCGCGTCCCGCGCCCGCCTCGCTGCCCGGACCGTCTTCGATCCCCTCCGCCCCGTCGCGCGCCCTAATCGCCGGCGGGGCTTTTGCTTCTGCCATCCGTCCGTCCGGCTTTCCCGTTTACTCACCCCGTCCTCCCGACCACGCTGCACCGATGAAAAAGCGCAATCCCGCCAAACCGCTCGCGACCAACAAGCACCTCCTCCGCTGGGTCGAGAAGATGGCCGACCTCTGCAAACCCGCCGCCATCCACTGGGTCGACGGCTCGAAGCAGGAATACGACGCGCTCTGCGCGCAGATGGTCGCCGGCGGCACGTTCATCAAGCTCAGCGCCAAGAAATGGCCCGGTTGCTACCTCGCGCGTTCCGATGCCAGCGACGTCGCCCGCGTCGAGGACCGCACCTACATCTGCTCGCTTTCCAAAGAGGCCGCCGGGCCGACCAACAATTGGGTCAACCCGTTCGAAATGCGGAAGACCCTCAAGGGACTCTTCCACGGCTGCATGCAGGGCCGCACGATGTATGTGCTGCCCTTCAGCATGGGCCCGATCGGTTCGCCCATGTCGCAGATCGGCGTGCAGCTCACCGACTCGCCCTACGTGGTCGTCAACATGCGCATCATGGCGCGCATCGGCCAAAAAGTCTTCGAGCTGATCGACCGTGATTTCAAACGCGTCGTCCCCTGCGTGCACTCCGTCGGCGCCCCGCTGAAGCCCGGCCAGAAGGACGTCGCGTGGCCCTGCAACAAGGAGAAGTATATCGTCCACTTCCCCGAGACGCGCGAGATCTGGAGCTTCGGCTCCGGCTACGGCGGCAACGCCCTTCTCGGCAAAAAGTGTTTCGCCCTCCGCATCGCCTCCGCCATGGCCCGCGACGAAGGCTGGATGGCCGAGCACATGCTCATCCTCGGCGTCGAGGATCCGCAGGGGAAGAAGTCCTACGTCGCGGCCGCGTTTCCCAGCGCCTGCGGCAAGACCAACTTCGCCATGCTCGTGCCGCCCGCGCCGTTCCAGAAGCAGGGCTGGAAGATCACCACCGTCGGCGACGACATCGCGTGGATCAAACCCGACGAACACGGCCGCCTCCACGCCATCAACCCCGAGGCCGGCTTCTTCGGCGTCGCGCCCGGCACCAGCGTGAAGACCAATCCCAACGCGATGGCCGCCCTCGCGAAGAACACCATCTTCACCAACTGCGCGCTCACGCCCGACGGCGGCGTCTGGTGGGAAGGCATGACCGACACGCCGCCCGAGATGGCGACCGACTGGCAGGGCAAGATCTGGACGCCCGAGATCGCCAAAGCCACCGGCGCCAAGGCCGCGCACGCCAACGCCCGCTTCACCGCGCCCGCCTCCCAGTGCCCGACGATGGACCGCGACTGGGAAAAGCCCGAGGGCGTGCCGATCAGCGCCTTCGTCTTCGGCGGCCGCCGCGCCACCACCATGCCGCTCGTCTACCAGGCCTTCAACTGGTCCAGCGGCGTCTATGTCGGCGCCACGATGGGCTCCGAGATGACCGCCGCCGCCGCCGGCACCATCGGCAAGGTCCGCCGCGACCCGATGGCGATGCTGCCCTTCTGCGGCTACAACATGGGCGACTACTTCCGCCACTGGATCAGCCTGCAGCGCAAACTCAGCGAGACGCCGCGGATTTTCCACGTGAACTGGTTCCGCAAGGACAAGGACGGGAAATTCATGTGGCCCGGCTTCGGCGAGAACATGCGCGTGCTGAAGTGGATCTTCGACCGCGTGCGCGCCGGCGGCCGCGCCAAGGAGACCCCGATCGGCTGGGTGCCCCGTTACAAGGACATCGACTGGACCGGGCTGGATTTCCCCGAGGAGAAGTTCGAGGAACTCCAGGCCTTCGACCGCGCCGCGTGGCGCGCCGAGGTGCTCGGGCACGAGGAACTGTTCCTCGACCTGCACGCCTCGCTGCCGAAGGAACTCTTCTACGAGCGCGAGCTCCTGATCTGCCGGATGTAGTCCGGGCGGGTGTCGCCGCCGGCCCCGGCGGGCTCCCGGGACCGGCTCCTGCGTCGCCGGCGCAGCTGTCTCGGTGCGGGGCGCCCACCGGCGCTCCGCGGCGGCCCTCAAGTCGGCGCCGCCCATGCCGATATTCCCAGTCATGCCCGCCGCGTGTCCGGTCTCTCCTGCGTTTTCCCGCGAAAGCCTGATCCAAGTCGCGCGGCAGCTGCCGGCCGACCTGCGCGTGCTGTCGCAGCTCGGCGATTTGCTGCAGGACCCGAACAGCGAGCTCGACGCGATCTCGGCTCTTCTGCGCCGCGATCTTGCGCTGGCCGCCCGCATCGTCCGCATCGGCAACAGCGCGGCCTACGGCGGCGGAGTCCGCATCGCTTCCGTCGAGGAGGCGGTCAACCGCGTCGGCTTCGGCGAGATCCTCAAACTCGTCGGCACCGCCGTGGCCGCCCGCTGCACCGACCTCGCGTTGCCCGCCTACGGCGTCGGCGCGAACAAACTCTGCCACAACATGCTCTACGGCGCGATCGCCGCCGAGGCCCTCGCGCGCGTGACGGGGTTGGACCCGCGCGTCGCCTACACCGCCGGCTTGCTGCGGCCGTTCGGCCTGACGGTGCTCGACCATGCCTGCCGCACGCTTATCCCGCCGGTGCCCGTGTATGACCGGAGATTCTGGCCTTCCTACTCCGCCTGGGAAGAGCGCCACTTCGGCCTGCTCAGCAAGGATGCGGCGGCGATGATACTCGAGGCGTGGCGGTTTCCCGCCGAGGTCGCCGTCGCCCAGCGCAGCCACTACCTCCCCGCCGATGAGCACTGGGACCATCCGCTCGCCGTGCTCCTCAATGTCGCCAACAGCCTCGCCGCCCGCGTGGCCCGCGGATTCGCCGGCGAGGAGATCCACTGGGTGCTGACGTCGGAAAAACTCGCCCGCGCCGGTATCCCCGAGGAGGAACTCGAGCCGCTGATCATCGCGGTCGAGAGCGGTTTCGAGGCGGCGGTCGCCGCGCTCGCGGCCTGAGCCGTCGGCCAGGAGCCCGTTTTTGTCCGGCGTTGCCATCGCCGGCGGGTCGGCTCTGGTTTGCCGCGTGCGTCGGGTGCGTCACTTCGTTCCGCTTGGGGACTCCGCTTGGGCGGCGGCGCGGGCCGTTGTCGTCGGTGTCTTGTTTGCGGTTTGCGGGCTGCGCGGCCAACCCGAGGTCGCCGAGTTGATGGATCCCGCCGGGGCGCCGCCCTGGTTTCGGGACGCGGCGGCGCTCGTGCTGCGGAATTCCGCCGCAGCCCAGACCGAAGCCGAAACGCGGCTCGCGGCGGCCCGGGCGGAGGACAACCGCTTGGCCGAAGCCTATGCACTGCTCGTCCTGACGCGGGCCCGCGGCCGGCAGAATGATATGCCGGTCATGCTGCGTCATTCCGAAGCGGCCTTGGCCTTGGCCGAGCGGATCGGCGACGCGTCCCTGCTGACGGTGGCGCGAAACATCCGGGCCGGAGCCTTGCGGGCCGCCGACCACCTGACCGCCGCGATGGACCTTTACCTGCTGTTGCTGACGGAGGCTGAACAACGGCGCTCCGACGGTCTCGCCATGGTCGCGCTCGGCGGTTTGGCGATCTGCCACGCCGGCCTCGGCGATCGCGGGCGGGCGATCGATTTCGGCCGCCGCAGCCTGAGGCTGGCGGAGAAGCTGGAGGATGCCGTCGGCATCGGCACCGCGGCGATGTTGCTGGGGCAGTTGCTCGACGAACCGGCCGAGCGCGCCGAGGCGCGCCGGCATTTTCAAAGCGCCCTTGCCGTGTATCGGCGCCAGAATCAGCGGACGGCTGCGACCGACGCGGAGGAGGAACTGGCGATGCTCGATTTCCGCGAGGAGCGCGCGGACGCCGCCCTCGTCGCCCTCGGCCGCATCGAGGCGCAACGCCGCACCCTCCGCGGGCGGGTAAAGCTGACCCACACGCTGCTGAACCGCGCCGAGGTTTTGGCCGCCTTGGGCCGCCATCCGGAATCTCTCGCCTGTGCGGAGGAGGCCCGCGGCTACGCCGAGGCGATCGATGCCCCGGGTTTGGCGGTTTCTGTTTTCCGGCGGTTGGCCCTCGCCCGCGAAGCGGCCGGCGACTTCGTCGGCGCGCTCCAGGCGACCCGCCGCCAACTCGAGGCCGAGTTGGCGGTCAGCGGCGCCGCCGCCCGTCGCCGGGCGGAAGAACTGCAGACCCGCTTCGACCTCGCCACCAAGGACGCCGAGCTGGCCCGGCTCGCCCGCGACAACGAACTCCGCGGGGCCGAGGGGCGGGCGCAGGCGGCGCGCCTTGCCCAGGCATCGGCCGAGCTTCGCGCCTCCGCCGCCGAGCTGGCCCGCACCCGCGGGCAACGACTTGCCCTCGGGTTCGGCGTCGGCGGCGCCGCGTTGTTTCTCGGGCTCGTCGTGCTCGCGCAACGCTCCCGCCTGCGCCTCGAGCGGGCCGCGCTCGACGAAATCCGCCGCGCCCGCGCCGCTGCGGAAGAGGCGGCCGCGCTTAAGACCCAGCTCCTCGGCATCGCCTCGCACGATCTGAAGGCGCCGCTCCGCGGCATGCTCTCCCGCGCCGACCTGATCGCCGCCGACGTCGCCCCGGAGGGCGAGGCCGGCCGGGCGTTGCGCGGCCTGCGCGGCGAAGGCGAACGCATGCTCCGGCTCGTGCACGACTTGCTGGATGTGTCCGCGATCGAGCAGGGCGGGCTGCGCTTGAAATTCGGCTCCGTCGATCTGGCGGACCTCGTGTCCGGCATCGTGGATGGTCACCGCCCGCTCGCCGCGTTGAAGAATCTCGAGCTGGCGCTGGCGTTGCCCGCGGTGCCGCCCGCCCGGGTGCGCGGCGATGCCGCCCGTCTCGGCCAGGCGATCGCCAACCTCGTCGACAACGCCGTGAAGTTCACCCCGCCCGGCAAGGCCGTGCGCGTCGCCCTCGAGGCCGCCCCCGGCCACGTGTCGGTCGTCGTGCGCGACGAGGGTCCGGGGCTTTCGCCGGAGGATTTGGCGCGCATGTTCCGGCCCTTCCAGACCGCCTCGGCGGTGCCGACCGGCGGCGAATCGTCGAGCGGCCTCGGCTTGCACATCGCGCAGGAAATCGTCGCGCGGCACGGCGGCCGCATCGACGTGGACTCCGCGCCGTGGGGCGGCGCCACGTTTGCCGTCGTGCTCCCGGTGGCGGTCGCTCCCGGCGATTCGCCTCCGGCCGGCACTCCGGCGGCTCCCGGCCCGGCGGCGTAGGCTCGCCCGCGGCGGGGCGGGGGAGGGCTCGCGGTTCAGGCCAGCCCGTGCCGCACGCACCAGCGGATCAGGCCGGGCAGGTCGCGCACCCCGAGTTTTTCCATGATCACGACGCGCTCCTTCTCAACCGTGCGCGGGCTGAGGTTCAGGCGCTCGCCGATCTCCTTGGAAAACAACCCCGCCGCCACCAGCCGCGCGATCTCCAGTTCGCGGGCGCTGAGCGCACTCGGTGTCGGTCCTTCGGCAAAACCCGGCGTCGCGACATAGGGCGCCGGCATCGGGCTGACGCTCGCGGAGAAAAACAAACCGCCCGCCAGCACCCGTTCGATCGCCCGTTCAATCTGTTCAAGCGGGGAGGACTTTTCGATGAAGCCTGCCACCCCCAGCGCGATCAGCTCGCCCGGCAGCGTGGCCGAGATCGCTTGGGTCAGGACCACGATGCGCGTCGTCGCCTTGGCGGCCCGCAGCCGGCGGATCACCTCGCGCCCGTCGCAGCCCGGCATCCGCAGGTCGGTCAGCAGCAGGTCCGGCGGCTCCGCCAGGCAGTGGGCCAGCCCGCTCGGTCCGTCCGCAAAGGCCCGCAGCGAGCGCGGGTTGAATTTCCCCGCGATCACCCGCACCAGCAGATCGCGCAGCAACTCGTCGTCTTCCATGACGACGAAACGGGCTTGGCCGGGCGGGACGCCGCCGCCGGAATTCGCGGGCTCGGGCATAGGTCCAATTGGAGTCGGTAGGGCGCGGGTCGGCAAGCCGCTCGGTCGCAAAAAATCGTGACGACACCCTCGCCGATCGTAGCGCCCGCCATTGAGCGCACCCACCGCACTCCGCAGCTCTGGGGTGTTTTACCCTGAGTCATTCCGTAGTCGCTGCAAACCTGCCATGAATCCGCCCGTCGCATCCGTAGTCCGCCCGATTTTGCGCCTCGGCGCGGTCGGCCGCTGCTGGCTCCTGTTTCTGCTCCTCGCCGGGCTCGCCCGCGCCTTCCCGCCGAGTCCGTCCTACACGATTTACGGCGTCGTGCGCGATCAGGTCGGCGCCACGTTGCGCGTGGTCGGCGCCGAGATCGTGCTCCTCCGCGGCGGCGTCGAGATCGGCCGCGCCCCGGTGAGCGAGACGCTGCGGCCCGACTACAACTACGAGCTGAACATCAGGATCGACCAGAGCCGCGCCTCCACCCGCACCTACTCCAACCGCGCCGTCCCCGCCCAGGGCGTCTTCTCGCTCCTCGTCGAGATGAACGGCCAGAAATACTACCCGATCGAGGTCAGCGGCACCCTCCGCGCCGGCAACGGCGGCGAGCGCGTCCGCCTCGACCTCAACCTCGGCGCCGATACCGACGGCGACGGCATCCCCGACGCTTGGGAGGAGTGGCAACTCTACCAGGCCGGCAAGCTCCCCGGCGCCGGCGGCTGGGACCTCGCGCTCATCTCGCGCGACGGCGACTTCGATCACGACGGCGTGAGCAACTACCACGAATACGTCGCCGGCACGTTCGCGGGCGACGCCACCGAGCGCTTCGAACTCAATATCCGCCACAAGACCGCGACGGCGGTCACCTTCGAGTTCTTCGCCATCACCGGGAAGGTCTACGCGATCGAGCAGAGCACGGACTTGAAGACGTGGACCGCCGTCCCCTTCGCGACGACCGCCGGCGGCACGACCAAGACCTTCTTCAACGCCACCGCCATCGCGATTTTGCCCGCGTATGTGGCCACCACCCCCGGTGCCGCCCGCTTCTACCGCCTCACCGTCCGATGAAAATCCTACTCAAACGAGCTGATCGTCCAGGGCTGAGAGCTGAGCGCCCGATCCTGATTGCGGTAGGGGCGCGCCTCGTGCGCGCCCTCGGGCTCCCCCTCTCCCCCTCTCTCCTTCTCCCCCTCTTCCTGCTTCTCGCCGTCTCCGCGCGCGCCCAGTGGCAGACGACCACCTACGACCTCCGCGGCGGGTGGAACTCCATCTACCTCCACGGCGACGCCACCCACGCCACCCCGGAACAACTCT
>JBILLY010000094.1:0-10470 GCA_044375835.1 Opitutaceae bacterium | reverse complement strand
GGCGTCCCCGCCGAGCCATCGCGACTCAAGGGCTACCCGGCTCGTCGGGGACGCCTCGCCCTACCCGAAAAACCCCGGGCCGCCGCGGCGGCCCGCGCCGCGACGGCTGCGCCCTTCAACGCGCCGGTCTTGCTCCGGCGCCGATTCGGCTCGCGCTCAGTTCGCCGGCCAGCGCGGCGGATACTTCGGATACGGCGGGATCGCGTAATCCTTCGGCGGGTTTTTCTTCAGCGCCTCGAGCACGACCTCGACCGCCTTTTCGAGCTGCGGGTCGCGGCCCTGCCGCACCAGCTTCGGGTCGTGGAGCACTTCGATGTCGGGCGCGATGCCGACGTTTTCCACCTCCCATTTGCCGTTGAGATCGTAGAGCGCCATGTGCGGCGCCGTCACCGAACCGCCGTCGATCAGCGTCGGGTAGCCGCCGATGCCGACGAGTCCGCCCCAGGTGCGCGTGCCGACGAGCGTGCCGGTGCCCGCCTTGCGGAAATACCACGGCAGCGCGTCGCCGCCGGAGCCGGCAAATTCGTTTATGATCATCGCCTTCGGCCCGAAAATCGCCGCGCCCGGCGAGTCGCTCACCGCGCCTTCGCGCGTGACGATGCGCGTGCGCAGCGGCCGGTTGAGATGATCGACGATGTAGTCCGCGAGCTGGCCGCCCCCGTTGAAACGCTCGTCGATTACCGCCCCGTGCTTCCCCACCTGCGCGAAGAAGTAGCGGTTGAAGCTCGTGAAGCCCGGCATCGCGGTGTCGGGCACGTAGACGTAGGCGACCTTGCCACCGCTGAGTTCGTCCACCTTGCGGCGGTTGCCCTCGATCCACGCGAGGTTGCGCAGGTTCTGTTCGCTCGCGATCGGCACGACGGTGATGTCGCGGGCACCCGCTCCGTCCGCCTTCGCGCCCAAGCGCAGCACGGTCTGCTTGCCGACCGTGCCGGCGAAGAAGGCAAACACCTCGTCGCTCGCGCGCAACTCACGGCCGTTGACGGCGAGGAGGAACTCGCCGGGCTTCACGTTGAGCCCGGGCTGCGTGAGCGGCGCCTTGGCCTGCGGGTTCCAGTTCTCGCCGTCGAAGATCCGGGCGAACTGATAGCGGCCCTCCGCGATGCGGTATTCCGCGCCGAGCAGACCGACCTTGGCGTCCTTCAGCTCGGGTTTCGCGCCGCCGGCGACATACATGTGCTGCACGCTCAGCTGACCGAGCATTTCGGCGAAGAGGTAGTTCAGGTCGGAGCGGCTGCCGATGCCGTCGACGTAGGGCGCGTAGAGTTTCTCCGCCCGCGTCAGATCGATGCCGTGGAAACCGGGGTCGTAGAAATAGTCGCGCTGGATGCGCCAGACCTCGCGATACATCTGCCGCCACTCGGCGCGCGGATCGACCCGGACTTCGAGGCCGTCGAGCTTGAGCGCGCCGGCGCCGGGAGCGGGCGCCTTGTCGGCGCCGGCGATGAACCAGCCGGTGCCCGTCTTCCAGAGCATCTTCTCGCCCTTCGCCGCCAGGTGGAACTCCTCCACGCCGTCGAGCAGCTTCTCGGTCTTGCGCGACTTGAGGTCGAACCGCTGCAACGTGGACCGCGCGCTGTCGGTGCCGCGCCCTTCCGCGACCGCCGTGCCTTCGAGCAGGTAGACGATGTTCTCCTTGCCCGCGACGAGCTGCCCGTAGTTCCGCTCGGGCAACGGCAGCGCGAGGATGCGCTGGCCGAGGCCCTCGAAATCGATGACGACCTTCACGGCCTTGTCCTTCTTGTCCTTGGCGGCATCGGCGGCGGGCTTCGCGTCGGACTTCGCGTCGCCCTCGGCGGTCTTTTCCGCACTCGCGAGCTTCGGGTCGTCGGCGGTTTTTTTGTCCTTCGCGTCGTCCTTCTCCTCGTCGCTCTCGGGGGCGAGCGGCGACGACTGGTCCTTGGACAGCACCGCGAGATAGACGGCGCGGGTCACGGGGCGCCGGTTGGAGCTCATGTTGAAGCCCACGGAGCTGAGGCCGAGATCCGTGCTCGCGGTGAAGTAGAGGTATTTCCCGCTCTTGTCCCAGTCGGGCGAGCGCACGTCGCTCATGCCGTCGGTGAACTGGGTGACCTCTTTCTTCTCGAGCGAGTAGACGAAGACGGCGCGGTGGTTGTTCGGCAGCGATTTCGTGTAGGCGAGCCACTTGTTGTCCGGCGACCAGCGCAGGGCGGGGGCGCGGCTGCGGATGTCGGTGTCGAACTGCACCGGTTTGCCCGCGGCGACGTCGAGCAGCCAGAGGGCGCCGCGTTTGTCGCTGTAGGCGATCTGCTTCGAGTCGGGCGACCAGCTGGGATTGTAGAAGAACGACGGCGAGGGCCCGAGGTCGATCTTGCGCACCGGGCCGAGGCCGCCCTGGTCGCGGAGGTGGAGCTGGTATTCGCCGGACTCGTCGGAGAAATACGCGAGGGTCTTGCCGTCGGGCGACCACGAGGGATCGCGGTCGGCGACGGCGGGCGTGCGCGTGACGTTGCGGATATCGCCCTTCTCCGCGGGCACCGTGAGAATCTCGCCGCGGACTTCGAACACCGCCCGCGCGCCGGTGGGCGAGAGGGACGCCTGCGCAAGCTGGCGGGAGGGGATCTTCTCCAGCTGCGGCCGCGTCTGCGGGAGGTCGGTGTTGACGGTGACGGGCACCGCGCGGGTCCGGCCCGAGGCGAGATCGTAGAGGTGAAGCGCGCCGAACTGCTCGTAGACGATCGCGCCCGGCCCTGCGCCGGCGGACTTGAGATCGAATCCGTCGTTTTTGATCAGCTGCGTGACGGCGCGGGACTTCACATCGTAGCCGAAGAGTGTCGTCGCGCCCGCGCGATCGGAGAGGAAGTAGATTTTGTCGCCGATCCAGAGCGGGTTGAAGTCGTTCGAGTTGTCGCGCGGGAGGGGCGTCACGCTCGAGTCGGAGAGTTGCGCGATCCAGATCGGCGACGTCTTGCCGCCGCGGTAGTTCTTGATGGCGATGTAGGCGTCGCCGGCGCCGCCGCGGCGGTTCCACGTCGGGACGTAGGCGAGTTGCCGGGTGTCGGCGGAGTAGGCGCCCTGCACGCCCATCGGCAGCGGGAGTTCCTCGGGAAACCCGCCGTCGACGGACACCGTGTAGAGTTTCTCGAAGCGCGAGTAGGCTTCGCGCGTGGTCCGGAAGAGGATGCGTTTGCCGTCCGGCGTCCACGCGAGCGCGACGTCGGTGCCCGGGTGCGTGGTGAGCCGGCGCGGTTCGCCGCCCGCGGCGGGGACGACGTAGACATCCTCGTTGCTGTCGAAGTTGCCGGTGAACGCCACGAGCGAACCATCGGGCGAGAAAAGCGGATTGTTGGCGTAGCCCGGATCGCCGGAGACGAGGCGGCGGGCGTCGCCGCCTTCGCGCGGGACGGTCCACAGGCTGCCCGCGTAGGCGAAGACGATCTGCTTTGCGCTGAGCGACGGCGTCTGGAGCAGGAGTGGCGGCGGGATCGACGCGGGCTGCGCGGAAGCCGCACACGCGATCGCGACCGCGAGGAAGGCGGAGCGGAGGAGGTTCATGGTGAGCTGGAGTGCGGCGCCACGTGACGCCGGCGGGGTGCGGCACGATGACGCGAGCCCGGGGGAAGAAAAGACCTTAACGCCCCGTCGCCCCGCTTGCCGGACGCGCCGCGATCCCGAAACTGCCCGCATGTCCAACGTCTCCCACTTCTGGGAGCTCATCCTCGGCACCGTCATCGGCCTCCTGCCGGTGATCAATCCGCTGGCTTCGGCTCCCTCCTTCCTCGCCATCACCGACGGCGACTCCCCCGCCCGGCGGATGCAGCAGCTGCGCCACGCCTGTTTCTACATGGTGGCGATCCTGGTGTCGTTTCTCGTCGGCGGCACGTTTATCATGGGCTTCTTCGGGATCTCGATCCCCGGCCTGCGCATCGCCGGCGGCCTGCTCGTCGCCGGCATCGGCTCCACCATGCTGATGGGGCCCGCGCGCGATCGCAATCGTCTCGATCCCGCCGAGGAGGAAGCGCGCGCCAAACGCGACGTCTCCTTTTCCCCGCTCGCCATGCCGATGCTGAGCGGTCCCGGTTCCATCGCCGTGACCATCGGCTTCACCTCGCTCGCGACCCACTGGCTCGACTACGCCGCCATCATTTTGGGCATTCTCGTGGTCGCCGCGATCTCCTATGTCACGCTCGCGCTCTCGGAGCGCGTCGTGCGCGTGATCGGCGTCAACGGCATGAACGCCCTCTCCAAGGTCATGGGCTTCCTGATCCTCTGCATCGGGATCCAGTTCGTCGTGAACGGCATCCTCGGCATCGTCACCGATCCCGCGGTCATCCGCGCGATCCGGGCGGTCGCGGTCGCGCCGTAGCCCGGCGCCCGAACGCGACTCCGCCCGGCCGTCGGACCGCCGCCCTTGCGCAACGGGCGCGGCGCCGGCCGGGCCGCGTGTCCGGATCACGGATACTTGCGCTGCACCACCGCGCCCGTGCGGTCGCGGAAAACGAGCAGCTTCCGGTCGGCGTCGTAGGTCACGAACACGATGCCGAGCGCCGAGTCGACGGTCTCGCCGCCGCGCGCCAGCCGGCCGTTGACGAAGGCCCGCGGCGGATCGCCCTGGAACACCCCGGTGATCTTCGCGCTGGTGACGAACGTGCGGAAGGCCGGGCTCGCGTCCACCGCCGCCTCGAGCGGCGCCGTCGCGCTCAGTCCGGGCGCGAGCGCGGTCATGCCGACCGCCTGCCTGGGGGCCGGCGCGGCGGCCGGCGCCGGCGCGGTTCCGACGGACGCGGGCCGGTTGGCGAGGTCCTCGCCGGTCAACGCCGCCTCGACCCCTGCCTGGGCATTGGCCCGGCGGACCTCCAGCGCGTTCTTGGCCGCGTTGATCGCCGCGACGGGGATCTGCGCGACCGAGGCCGGGCCCGCCGCCGGCGCAGTCGCCGCGGGGGCGGTCGCCGGCCCCGGCGCCGCACCGGGCGTCGCCGGCGTCGGCGTCGTGGCCGCGGCGAGCGGATTGGCCGCCGGCGCGGCCGGCGCGGCCTTGCTCTTCGCCTTCGGCGGCGGGGGCGGGGGCGGCGGCTCTTCCTTCAACAGGAAAAATCCGGCGCCGGCCAAAACCAGCACCGCGGCGGCACCGCCGACCATCACGATCATCCGCCGCTTCTTCGCGGCTTTGCCCGGCATCGCCGGCGGGGGCGGCGGCTCCGGCTCGGGCACGTCCGACTTCACGCTGACATGCGGCACGCTCGGTGCCTTCGGCGGCGGCGCAGCCGCCGCGACGACGGGAAACGGCGGCGGCGCTTTCGGACCAAGTCCGGGCGGCGGGGGAAACTTGGGCGCAGCCGGCGGCGGCGCGGCCGGGGCGCCCGAATCGGCCGGGGTCGCCGCACTCGGCGGCGGCACCGCGGCACCGCCGGCCTGCGGGCCCGGCGGTTTCGGCTTCAGTTTGAATTTCACGCCCTCCGCGGAGCTTTCGCCGGCCGCCGCGGGCGCCGGCGCGGGACTCGGCGCGGGTGCCGCCTCCGGAGCCGGAGCGGATGGCGCGACAGCGGGGGTTGCGAGGACAGGAGTCGCGGGCACGGGCTCGGCCGCCGGCGCGAGCCGCGGTTTCAGACGCATCGTCGGCGCGGCCCCGGCTGGATCCGCCGGAACGACGGCCGGGGGGACCGCCGCCGCCGGCGCAGGAATCTCCGGAGCGACCGCCGCCGAAGCGTCCGCTGCCGGGTCGGACGCAGGCGCCTGGGCCGCCGCGGCGGCGTCGGCATTCAACCGGGGGCGAAAACGGATGCGCGGCGCGCCGCCCTCGGCGGGTGCCGGAGCCGATGCCGGAGCCGGCGTCGCCGTTTCCGCGACCGGCGGGATCACCGCAGGAATGACAGCCGGCACCTCCGCGAGCGGAGGCGGAGCCGCGGGCACCGGTGCGGCCGCGGGTGCCGCGGGTGCCGCCGCCTCGGGCGCCGGTGCGGCGGGAGCGGGACGGACACGGGGCTTCAGGCGCAGTGCGGGCGGCGGTGTTTGCTCGTCACTCATGCCGCGCAGACAAAGGACTTTCCGCCCCAGCGCGAAACCAAAAGCACGACGGCGGCGATTTCGGCGGACCCAAAATTTGCCCTCGCGGTCAGCAACGGCCGCCAACCACGCTCCGCGCCCAAACCCGCATGATTTCCGTCCTTCTCCGCGCCGTCCTCGCCGCCACTTGCCTGCTAGCCGCCGGCTGCAGTGCGTTGTCCAAAAAATCCGGCGAGCCCAAGGCCCCCAAGGAAAGCTCCGCGATCTCCGCCGATGTCGAGCAGAGCTTCCGCAAACGCTGGGTCGAGAAACGCCGCGGCGAACTCGCCGCGCAGGGCGTCGCCGCCGAAGCCGCCGCCACCCAAGCCGACCGGGAATTCGCCGAGCGCTACGACTCCAAGGCCGGCGCGAAGAAGTAAAACGCCCCGCGCGCCGTCGCCGCGCCTCCGCCGCCCGCGGCGCCGCCCGCTTTCTTTTCCGCCGGCAGCGCGGCACCGGCGTTGACGCCCCGGGCCGTCCGCCGAACGTCGCCCCGTGAGTTCGTCCGTTCCTTCTGCTCCGCACGCCCAGGCCCGCGCCGGCGCCGCCGCGGCCGCGACCTGCTATTTCCTCTGGGGCCTCGTCCCGCTGTATTGGAAACAGCTCGCCGGCATCGATCCGGTCGAACTCATCGCGCACCGCCACCTCTGGTCGCTGGCGCTCCTGCTCGCGCTGCTCGCCGCCCACGGCGCCTTCGCCGGGCTGGGCGCGGCCTTTCGCGACACCCGCACCTTCGGCCGCCTGCTGCTCGGCGCCGTGCTGCTCACCGGCAACTGGCTCGTCTACGTCTGGGGCGTCAACGCCGGCCACGTGATCGAGACGAGCCTCGGCTACTTCCTCGTGCCCCTCGTCAACGTCGCCGCCGGCCGCTGGATTCTCCACGAGCACCTGCGCCGCGCCCAGTGGATCGCCATCGGCCTCGCCGCCATCGGCGTCGCCCTGCTGATCGCGCAGGTCGGCCGTCCGCCCTGGATCGCGCTCACCCTCGCCGCCACCTGGGGCGGCTACAGCCTGCTGCGCAAACAATCCACGCTCGCCGCGGTCCCCGGCCTCGCCGCCGAGACTCTCGTCCTCGCGCCGTTCGCGCTCGCCTACCTCGGCTGGCGCCACGTCGACGGCACCGGCGCCCTCGGCCGCGTCGACCTGCCCGCGCACCTGCTGATCGCCAGCGCCGGCCTCGTGACCGCCGTGCCGCTCCTGCTCTTCGCCTACGGCGCGAAACGCGTCCGCCTCTCCACCCTCGGCCTGCTCCAATACCTCGCGCCGTCCGTGCAGCTGGTCCTCGGCATCTGGGTCTACCACGAGCCGTTTTCCCGCGCCCGACTCCTCAGCTTCGCGTTTATCTGGGCCGCGCTGTTGCTCTACACGGTCGACAACCTCCTCGCCCAGTCGCGCCGCTGACGCGCGGCGGCGCCCCGGCCCGCCGCCCGCCCAACCGCCGCTCAGTAGCGGCGCGTGCCGAGGCGACCCGACGTGTGCTGGAACACGATCAGCCGGTTCTCGGTGTCGATCGCGTGCAGCGTGATGCCGAAACCGTGGTGCACCGTGGCGCCGGTGGAATAGAGCGTCTCGTTGACGATGGCACGGGGCGGCACCACCGCGCTGATCTTCGCGCTCATCACGAAACTGTCGAACGCATCGATCTCCCGGGCCGAAAGCGACGAGGTCTTGGCCAGCACGACGCCTTCCTGCGCCGCGTTGCGCACGCCGCTCTTCTTCTTCATCGCGGCCGCGCCCTTCGCGGTTTTCTTGAACTCGGCGACCGACATCCCGTCCGGCACTTCGGTGGGCCCGGTGTCCTGGTCCTCTTCATCCCGCGTTTCCTCGTTGATGACCGCATCGGTCAGCGCCACGCGGGCGTTGTTCATCGCGACCACCTTTTTGGTCTGCTCGATCGACTTGAACGGCAGCTTCGCCACGTGATCGATCGTTTCCTTCAAAGACATCGCCGGGCGCGAATCCTTCGCCTCGCCCGCGGGGTTGGCCGCCGGCGCGCCGACCGCCGCCGCCGCAACCACCGGAGCCGCTGTCGTCGTTGACGCCGCCGCGGCGGGACCGCTCGCGGCAATTGTCGTCGGCTTCGCGGCCGCCGTCGGGCCGACCGCCGGCTTGGCCGAGGCGATCGCGGGACCGCCCGCGACTGCGGCCGGCGCAGCCTTGACCGTCTTGCCGTTCGCACCCTGTCCGGCCGCCGGCGCCGATGCCACCGCCGCTTCCGCCGGTGCTCCGGCGACAACCTGTTTCACCGTTTCCGGCAACGCCGCCGTGGCCTTCTCCTTCGCCGCGACGAGCATCTGCGTCACTTCCGGGGACGGCGGACCGAAAAACGCGGTGTAGCCGTAGTATCCGCCGACGCAGAGCACGCCCAGCGCGCACAACCCGCCGATCGTGCGCTTGAGAAACCCGCCCCGCGCCTCCGCCTCGCGCGGTGCCCGGGCCGCCCGCGCCGCCGCCGCCCACTGCTCGGGATTGAAACGCAACGGCGCCTCGGCCGTGGCCGGCGCCTTCGCGGCCGGTGTCGCCGCCGCCGTCGCCGGAGCGACCTCCGGGGCCGCCGGGGCCGCCGCTCCGTTCGCCGCCGCCGCCGCCGGCGCGGGCGCGGGCGCCGGAGCCGCCTTGGCTTCGGGCCGTCCCACGATCGCGGAATACACCTCGCGCTTCGCGCGGGGCTTGGCCGCCGTTGAAAGCAGTTCGATCTCCTCCGCCAATTCCTCGTCGAGCTCGTCGCGCTTGGCGGCCGGCGCAGCCGGGGCGGCCGGCGCAGCCGGGGCGACCGGCGCGGCCGGCACCTCGGCGACAGGCTCCACCGTCGGCGCGACCTCCGGCACCGGCGTCGGCGTCGCAGGCGCGGCGCCGCTCTCAACCTTGCGCGGGGCGCGGCGGAAACGCACCGGGGCCGCCGCCGGCGGATGCGCCACCTCGTGGCCGCGCGCCGGCTCCGGCTCGCCGGCAAAGGGCACCGCCGACCCGAATCCCCCCTGCTCCGCCGGCACCACCGCGACCCGCGCCGCGGGCGCCTCCACCTGCAGCGTGCTCGTCAAACCGGCCGTCGACGTATTGAGGTTCAAACTACGGGCACGGAACTTCACGGTCGGCAGCGGGGAACTCATGGCTCCAGCAAGCAGCAAGGCTCCCGCCCCGTGAACCGGGGAGACTACTTACCTCCATAGGCGGAAACTCGCACCGCCCGCTCCGCCCAAACGCACCCGGTGGACCCCGTTTTTGCCAATGATCGTTTTGGTTCTGACGATCCTCGCCCCGGCCCGCCTCGGGGATTGCCCCCGGCCGGCGCCCCGCCTCTCCTCGTCCCCTCCCCATGAAATCGCTCGTCGTCCTCGCCGCCCTCCTCGCCCTGCCTTTCGCCTTCGCCCAGCCCCCCGCCGCCCCCGCGCCGGCCCCGGCCAAGGTCGACGCCTCCGCCGCCATCGAGAAGACCGACCCCTCCGGCCGCTTCCGCAAGATGCACGAGTCCTTCCTCGCCCGCCGCACCTCCGGCCCGATCGGCGTGCTCTTCCTCGGCGACTCCATCACCGCCGGCTGGGCCGCCCCCACCCGCGCCCACATCTGGGAGACCTACTACGGCAAGTGGCAGCCCGCCAATTTCGGCATCGGCGGCGACCAGACCCAGCACGTCATCTGGCGCATCGAAAACGGCGAACTCGACGGCATCTCCCCCAAAGTCGTCGTCCTCATGCTCGGCACCAACAACACCGGCGGCCACTCCGCCGCCGAGATCGCCGCCGCCGACAAGAAAATCGTCTCCCTCATCCGCACCAAACTCCCCCAGACCAAGGTCCTCGTCCTCGCCGTCTTCCCCCGCGGCGCCCGCAAGGACCAGGCCGGCAAGATCACCGAGGCCGCCCTCGCCGATGCCGCCAAGCGCCAGGCCGTGATCGACGGCGTCAACGCCGAGCTCGCCAAACTCGACGACGGCAAGATGGTCCGCTTCCTCGATATCAACTCCGTCTTCCTCGGCCAGGACGGGAAAATCCCGTTCTCCATCATGCCCGACCAGCTGCACCCCAACACCGCCGGCTACCAACTCTGGGCCGACGCCATGCAGCCCACCCTCACGCAGCTGATGAAATGACCCGAGCCGCCGTGGCGGCCCCTCGCCCCGACGCCTGCTCGCCGCGTCCCGCCGGCGGACCTCTCCGGTCCGCCGGTTTTCTTTTTCTCCGCCGCGCGCTCCGCCATCGAACCCCGGCCGCCGCCGACGCCCTTTGCGCCCGAATTCACCTCCGCCGAGCCGGCGCGGTCGGCATCGTTCCAGCGACCTTCGCGGCGGTCGCGCCCCACAGCCAAGCCACCCCGCCCGACCCGTGGCTCGGTCTCTCAGCGCTCAGCCGGACTCATGCAATTGAAGGCCAGATGAGTTGGTGTGGACCGGCTCTGGCGTTGAGGGCGGCAACTGCATCGCAGTGGTCGTCGGCGCTCATTTGGCGGAGGAGAACGTGCCACCACTGA
>JBILLY010000093.1:0-10545 GCA_044375835.1 Opitutaceae bacterium | reverse complement strand
TTGGGATTGTTGGACGAGATCAGGTCGCCCGCGAGTTTGCCGAGGAAACCCGCGCCGTCGTCCGCCACCGTCGAGAGCCCGATGCCGAGGAAGCCGATCGAATTGCAGATCATGAACTGCCCCTGCATCTCGTCCGGGAAGTGCCGCGACGACACGAACTCCGAGCCCGAGGTCGGCCGCGAGCGCTTCGGCACAAAGGTCCGCGTCTTCGGAATCTCGATCCCGTAGGGCATCTTCGCCGAGAGCGGCAGCGCCCACCAGTTGAGCCCGTCGGACGCATCCGAGATGTAGGCCTGCTCCCAGTCGTCGAAGGCGATGCCCCAGGGGTTGTTGTAGTCCGCCTGGCTGTAGCGCTCGAGGGCGAAGCGCTTCGGGTCGAAGCGCCACACGCCGCCGTCGTTGCAGCGCCGCGGGCCGTAGGGCGTCTCGACCTGCGAGTGCAGGAAGCGGCCTTCGAGCAAATAGAACGCACCCGACGCATCAGACGAATACGCCGAGATCGCGTGGTGCGTGTCGTGCGTGTCGAAGCCGTGCAGCAAAATCTCCATCCGGTCCGCGCGGTCGTCTTTGTTGTCGTCGATCAGCAGCACGAGGTTCGGCTCCTGCGAGAGGTAGACGCCCTCCGGCGCCAGCTCGAAGCCGATCGGCAGCTGCAGGCCGTCCGCGAAGACCTTGCACGTGTCCGCCCGCCCGTCGTTGTCCGTGTCCTCGAGGATGAGGAGCTTGTCGTTCGGCTTCGGATCGCCCGGCCGCCAGTGCGGGTAGCTCGGCATCACCGCGACCCAGAGCCGGCCGCGGTTGTCGAACGACATCTGCACCGGGTTCGCCAGCTCGGGAAACTCCCGCTCCGACGCAAACAGCTCCAGCTTGAACCCGTCCATCACCTTGATGTCGCGGATCACGTCGCGGCCCGACTTGTAGTTGATTTCGCCCATCGCCCCGCCCGGCTTGAAATTCGTCGGCACCGGCGGCAGCGCGTAGGTGCCGCTGTCGTCGACGGTCAGGTCGCGCTTCCGGCCCGAAGCGACGTCGTGGATCAACGTGTCGCGCAGCGCCATCATCTCGCGCGTCTTCTTCACCTCGTGCGGATAATTCTGCGGCCCGTAGGGCTGGTAGCGCTGGCCGTGCGAGTGCACGCCGTTGACGAGGTTGTAGTCGTTGTTCCAGAGCCAGTCCTTATCCTGCACCGCGGCGCGCACGAGCGCGGCGTCGACTTCGCTGGACCTCGTCTGCGCGCCGTAGAGGCCGTCCGCCAGCAGCGCGCCGAGTTCCGCGTAGCTTTCCGAGCTGGGCGAGATGCCGTTGATCGTGAACGGCCGCGGGCCCTTCCCGTAGCGCGCGAGCGTCGGCTTGAAGAGATCGATGAACGTGAGCCCGTGCCGCCGCGCCACCCGCTCCATCGCCGCGGCGTAGAGCGCAAGGTTCGCGTTTTCTTTCTCACCGTTCGGCAGGTCGCGCGTCGCCGACAAATTCTCGAACGCGATCGGCGACACCAGCACGAGGCGCGGCGCCGTGCGGCCGTTGTAGGCCTGCCCGAGCGTGTGCCTCACCCACGCCTCCAGCTCCGCCTCGTAGTTGTCGACGCGCTCCGGCCCGTCGAACGCTTCGTTGAGCCCGAAGAACGCCACCACCGTATCCGCCTTCAGGTGCGTCAACCACTGGTCCGGTGTCGGGAAAAAGCCCTTGCCGTTGTGCTGCGCGAACTCCGGCCGGAATTTCTCCGCGCCGGGAAACGCCCACTGCGACACTCGCGCCGGATGCGGCCGAAACGCCGGCGTGTCGCCGGGCCGCCCCATGTTGCGCACGATCAGTTTCCGGTCCGGGTAGCGCAGGTGCAGCTCCGTCTCGAGGCGCCCGTAGTAGACATCGCGCTCCGCGAGGCCGTTGCCGACGAACACCACGCGCTCGCCCGCCTCCGGCGCCGCCACGCCTTGCGCGCGCGCGCTCGTCGCCGCCTCCGGAAACGGCAGGTCCGCGTGCGGTCCGGGTTTCGCGGGCTCCGCGGCCTTCTTCGCCGGCTCGGTCGCCTTCTTCGGCTGTGCCGACTTGCGCGCCGGCGCAGCCGCCGCCTCGGCCGGCGCCGCCGCCGCCGCGGGCGCGCCCGTCGATGCCGGGGCTGCCGCCGGCGGAGTCTGCGCCGTCAGCAGCACACCCGCGCCCAAGGCGCCCGCGAGCACGGCGGACCATGTTGCAACACGACCGAAACGGAAACCGGAGGGGGCCATAGAAAGTCCCCCCAACGCACGCCAGAAGCGCGCGGGCGTCAAAGTTCGAATCGGTCATCACCCGCGACCCGACGCGAAAAAAGCCGTCCCGCTTCGCCCCATCACCCGCCATGATACCGCCAGCCCCCACCACCCATGACCCATGACCTATCACCTATAACCCATCACCCATCACCCATCACCCATCACCGCTTCGTCTCCGGCCCCGGCCCCGTCACCGGCCGCAGCGCCAGTCGGAACCCCAGAAACCGAGTGAAGTAACTGCCGCCCCAATAAGCCCGAAAGCCACTGCGGGCGTGCCCCACCGGGGCGGAGCACGAGCCGCCGCGCAGCACGCGATAGATCCCGCCGGTCGGACCCGCCGGATCCGTCACCTCTCCGCCCGGATAGCCCGCATACCAATCCGCGCACCACTCGGCCACATTGCCGTGCATGTCGTGGAGCCCCCAGGCATTGGGCCGCTTCTTCGCCACCGGGTGTGTCGTGCCGCCGCTGTTCCCCAGATGCCACGCCATCGCGTCGATCTCCCCCGCATACGGCCCTTCGGTGCCGGCCCGGCACGCGTATTCCCACTGCGCCTCCGTCGGCAACGCATACGCGTAGCCCGCCGGCAAACGGCCCGCCGCCGCTTCCAGTTCGTTCAGCTTGGCGCAGAACAACCCCGCCATGTCCCACGACACATTCTCCACCGGCCGGTCCCAACCGACATTCGCGCTCGGCAACGGCGTGTTCTGGTAACCGGGGATGTGCCGCGCCACCGCCGCCCATTGCGCCTGCGTCACCTCCGTGCGCCCCAACCAGAAGCCGCGCGAGAGCGTCACCCGCGTGTCGTCCCCCGTGCCGTGCGTGCTGCTCAGCCAGACACTCCCGGGCTCGATCCACACCAGCGTCAACGCGAGCTCCTCCAGCGTGTGCGGCGCCTTCTCCCGCGGCATCGTCGCGCCCGCCGCCGCTTCCGCCCCGCAGAGCAGCACGCCGAACAAGCTGACACGACACCACGTTGGCAGCATGACCGCCACGCTGCGTGCCGCCTCCGCCGGCGCAACGATCGTTTTCTCGCCTCCGGTTATTTTTTTCCGCAACCGGGAAACCTGTCGCGCGTCCCGCTTCGTCCCCCAACGTTACTTGCCGTGGTGCCGCCCGTCCTACCGTCCTTTGTCCGCTCCGCTCCGGCACCCCGGCGGCTTCTCCGCCTGCTGCCCGCCTTCGTCGTCCTGCTGGCCGGCGGCGCGGCCGCCACCCTCGCCCAATCCGTCGAACTCGGCCGCCCGCCCCTGCGCCAGTTTCCCCCGGGTTCCCAAAAAATCCCCTACCTCATCCAGTCGGTGCAGCAGGATCCCGCCGGCTATATCTACATCGCCGGCCACGCCGCCCACCACGTCTTCGACGGCGACACCTGGCCCGCCCTCGCGGCGCCGCCCGCCTCCGCCGGCGCCCGCCGCGCCGCCCGCACCGCCGACGGCACGATCTACTACGCCGGCGCCGGCCTGATCGGCTTCCTCCGCGGCTCCGGTCCCGCCGCCGAACTCGTTTCCCTCGCCGACCGCCTTCCGCCCACCGCCCTCGGCTGCGACGACCTCCACGACGTCGCGGCCCTCGGCGACACCGTCTGGTTCGCCGACGAGGAGAAAATCCTCCGCTGGCGCGGCGGGCAGTTCCACGTCCTCCCGCTGCGCTCCCCGCCCCGCTCGCGCGGACCGCGCCTCCACGTCGTCGGCGACACCGTCTACGCCGCCACCTTCGGCCTGCCCCTCCGGCGCATCGTCGGCGATCAACTCGAGGTCGTCTCCGCCGATCCCCTTTTCCTGGAAAACGAAATCGTCCTCGCCGAGCCCGACCCCGCCGGCGGCCTCCGCCTCCTCACCGCGCGCCGCGGCTTCTTCCGCCTCGCCGACGGTCGCGTCGCCCCGCTCGACGCCGAGCCCAACCGTTGGCTCGCCGACCGCATCATCTGGCGCGCGCTTCGCCTCCGCGACGGCTCCCTCGCCGTCATCTTCAGTTCCATCGGCGGCGATGGCGGCATGCGCTTCGATCCCGCCGGCCGCTACGTCGGCCCCCTCGACCAGACCATCGGTCTCTACCTGCGCGAACTGCGCGACCTCTTCGAGGACCGCGAGGGCGGTCTCTGGCTCGGCTCCGACGTCGGCCTCTTCCGCCTCGAATGGCCTTCCCCGCTCTCCCGCTTCGACGCCATCAACGGCCTCGGCGGCGGCACCGTCGCCGACCTCGTCCGCCACGCCGGCGCGCTCTACGTCGCGAGCACCGAGGGCCTTTTCCGCCTCCTTCCCTCCACCGCAGACGGCCGCGTCGCCCGCTTCGAACGCGTGCTCCGCGAGCCCGTCACCTCCGTCCTGTCCCACGCTTCCGGACTCCTCGCCCTCGGCTTCGACGGGCTCCGCGTCCTGACCGCCGCCGGCTGGCAGCGCGTTCCGGCCGCTCCGGCCGGCGACGGCATTCTCGTCGCACCGACGCCCGATTCACCGCGTATCTGGATTGCCACCACGGACGGCGTCCGCTCCGCGAGCCTCGATCCCGCCGGCACCTGGCGCGAGGATACCCCGTCCCTGCCCTTCGCCGCCACCGCCCGCAGCCTGCGCCGCGCCGGCGACGGCGCCCTCGTCGTCACCCCCGCCGAGGGCCCCCCGTTTCGCCTGGTCTTTGCCGCCGACGGCGCCCCCGTGCGCGCTCCCGCCGCCGCCTCCGATTTGCCCGACGCCGCCACCGTCGCCGAGTGCACCTCCGCCGCCGCCCCCGGGGCCCGCTGGCTCGCCACCGCCGCGCGGCTCACGCTCGTCGCGGCCGACGGCCGTGAACTCCGCCGCCTCCCGCACCTCACCCGCCGCGCCGCCGGCCCGATCTCTTTTCTCCGCGAGGAAAACACTCCCGCCGGTTCCGTGCTCTGGCTCGGCGCCAGCCGCGGCCTCCTCCGCGTCGACCTCGCGCCGGCGTCTCCCGCCCCCACTCCCTACGCCGCCCGGCTCACCGCCACCGGCGTTCGCGCCGGTGAACGCCTGCCGACCGTCCACGCCGCCCTCCGCTTCGACTACATCGCCCTGCGCCACGCCCTCGGCGACACGGTGACTTACCGCACCCGCCTCGCCGGCTTGGACAACGAGTGGACCGACTGGTCCGCCGAGCGCACGCGCAGCTTCGCCCGCCTTCCCCCCGGCTCCTATCGCTTCGAAGTCGAGGCGCGCGACGCCGCCGGCGTGCCCGCCGCGCCCGCCGCGCTCGCGTTCTCCGTCGCCGCCCCGTGGTGGCGCACCGTGTGGGCCTTTTCCGGCTACGCCGCCCTCGCCGCCGCCGCCGTCCTCGGCTTCGTGCGCCACCGCACCCGCGCTCTCCGCGCCCGCGCCGAACGCCTCGAAGCCGTCGTCGCCGAACGCACCCGCGAGCTCGCCCACACCTCCGTCGAACTCGCCACGCAAAACGCCGAGCTCCTCCGCCTCCACCGGCTCGATCTCGACGAGAAGGTCGCCGCCCGCCTCGCCGAGGAGAAAGCCCGCCTCGAGGTCCTCCGCTACCAGCTCAACCCCCACTTCCTCTTCAACACCCTCGCCTCCATCAGCGCCGCCCTCCCCGCCGGCGCCGGCACCGCCCGCGGCATGGTCGAGCGCCTCGCCGACTTCTGCCGCCTCACGCTGCACCGCGCCGACGACCGCGAATGGACCACCCTCGGCGAAGAGCTCGCCCTCCTCCGCGCCTACCTCGACATCGAACTCTCCCGCTGGGGCGATCTGCTCGACCTCGAGTTCGACTTCGACGCCGCCCTCGCCGACGTGCGCTTGCCGCACTTCCTCCTGCTGCCCCTCGTCGAAAACGCCCTCAAATACGGCCGCGCCACCAGCCGCGAACGCGTCGGCCTCCGCCTCTCCGCCCGCCGCGATCCCGCCTCCGGCGACCTCCTCGTCACCGTCGCCAACACCGGCACCTGGGTCGAGCCCGCCGCCCCCCGCGCCGTCTCCTCCCTCGGCATCGGCCTCGAAAATCTCCGCGCCCGCCTAGCCCGCCACTACCCGCGCGCCCACGCCCTCACCGTCGAGGCCGCCGCCGGCTGGGTCACCGTTTTCCTCCGCCTCTCCGCTCCGCCTCGCCTCGACTGACCCATGCGCCACGCCCTGCTCATCGACGACGAACTCTCCGCCCGCGCCGATCTCCGCGCCAAACTCGCCGCGCATCCCGAGGTCGGCATCGTCGGCGAGGCCGCCACCGTCGACCGCGCCCGCGCGCTGCTCGCCGAGGCCGCCTACGACCTCGTCTTTCTCGATATCCAGCTCATCGGCGGTCTCGGCTTCGACCTCGTGCCCCACGTCCACCCGGCCGCCCGCCTCGTCTTCGTCACCGCCTACGACCGCTTCGCCCTCCGCGCCATCGAGGTCAACGCCCTCGACTACCTCCTCAAGCCCGTGAATCCCGAGCGCCTCGCCGAGTCGCTCCGGCGTCTGTCCGTCCCCGCCCCGGTCCCGGCCGTCGCCGACGCCGACCTGCCCGCCGGCCCGGCGCTCCGGCTCGACGACATCGTCCACCTGCGCTCCGGCCAACGCGCCCGGTTCGCCCCGGTCGCCGCCATCGCCGTCATCTCCGCCGCCGACAACTACTCCGAAGTCCGCCTCGCCGACGGCTCCGTTTTGCTGCTGCGCAAAAGCCTCAAGGCTTGGGAAGAGACCCTGCCCGCCACCCATTTCCTCCGCGTGCACCGCACCCAGCTCGTGAACCTCGCCCACGTCACCCGCTGGGAACGCGACGGCGACGAGCACACCTTCCTCCATGTCGCCGGCGCCGAAACCCCCGTCGCCGCCAGCCGCTACCGCTGGAGCGTCGTCCGCGACCGCCTCGCCGCCCTGCGCCCGGCGCCCTGAAAAAAACCGCGCGGGCTTCCTGCCTGCCGCCGCTCGCCCCGCGATTCGCCACATCCGCACCGCGGTTGGCCCCAACCCTGTCGCCGCCCCGTCGCGGCGCGTGGGAAAAATCGTCCGCGCGCTGCGGTGGGTTTCCTCGGCGCACACCCGCTCCATCCACCAACCGATCCACGCACCCATGAGCCTGTCCTCCGCCCTCCGTTCCCCGGCCATCTTGTTTTCGGCCGCCGGCCTCGCGCTCGCCGGCGCCGCCCGCGCCCAGACGATCTTCGTCGCCGATCCCAACGGCACCAACGGCGTCCGCAGCTACAACATCAACGGCACGCTCCTCAACTCCTCGCTCGTCTCCGGCGACGGCTTCCAGGGCCTCGCCCTCTCCGGCACGACTCTCTATATCGCCGACGCCTCGTCCGGCGCCGCCTCGATCCGCAAGGCCACCCTCGACTCCACCGGCGCCGTCGTTTCCACGGGCACGCTCGCCTTCGGCGACGGCATCACCGGCCTCACCTCCCCTTTCGGCCTGACCGCGACGGGCACCCATCTCTACGCCGCGAATTTCAACTCCGGCAACGTGTTCAAGTATGACTTCAGCGGCACGCAGGTGAACACCCTCTCCACGAGCAACTCCAACAGCGGCATCTCCCCGGCGCCCTACGGCGTCGCCATCTCGGGCGACACGCTGTTCGTCTCGCAGGCCACCACCGGCACCGGCGCCAACACCATCAAGGGCTACAGTCTCACGACCCTGTCTTCGACGCCCACGATGACGTTGACCACCAATCTGAGCAATCCCCACGGCCTCGCGATCTCGGGCAACACGCTCTACGTCGCCAACGGCGGCAGCGGCGTCGCCAACGGCACGATCGAAACCTTCAACGCGACGACCGGTGCCTCCACCGGCACGCTGGTCTCCTCGTTGGGCATGCCGCAGGGCATCACCGTCTATGGTTCGAGCCTCTTCGTCACCGGCGGCGACGGCACCGTCAAAGGCTTCAACCGCTCCGACGGCAGCGCCCTCGCCGGCTTCACCACCATCACCGGCCTGAGCTCCCCGCACGGCATCGTGATCGGCGAGATGAGCGCCATTCCCGAGCCCTCCACCTACGCGGCGATCGCCGGCGCCGCCATGCTCGGCCTCGCCGTCTGGCAGCGCCGCCGCAAATCCGCCGCCGCCCTCGCCGCCTGATTCGCCCGCTTGCCCGGCTCCGCCTCGCGCCCCGTCGCGACGCGGAGTCCTTTTTTTCCCCGCTCTCCCGATTCCGCCCCCGTCCGCCTCATGATCCTGCGCCTCCTTTCCCTCCTCGCCCTCGCCCTCCCCGCGCTGGTCCTCCGCGCGCAGGATACCCCCGTGCAAGCCACGGTCACCGCCGTCGCCGGCAATGTCATGATCACGGCGCCCGACGGCACCGCCGCTCCCGCCGTCGTCGGCCGGAAACTCTCCGTCGGCGCCTCGATCCGCACCGCCCTCGACGGTCGCCTCACCCTCGAGACCCACCCCGGCATCGTCGCGGTCATCGCCGGCGATTCGTCCGTCGGCATCGAGAAACTCGGCATCGGCCCCAACGGCATCCGCCATGCCCTCCTCGATCTCAAGTCCGGCCACTTGGCCGCGTCCCTCGATCCTGCCCGCAAAAGCGAAAACAACTTCGGCATCCGCACCGCCAAGGGCGTGGCGCTCGCCCGCGGCACGACCTTGACCGTCACCGTCAACGGCAACAGCTACCAAGTCTCCGTCGTCGCCGGCAACGTCAGCGTCAACTGGGGCGGCCAGGTCGTGAACATCGTCGGCGGCACCTCCGCCTCCGTCACCTCCAACGTCGGCGGCACGGTCACCACCACCTCGCTCGGCACCGCCCTCGCCGGCGGCGGTTCCACCCCGCTCACGGAGGCGCTCACCGCGGCCGCCGCCGCCGCGGCCACCGTCGCCACCACGTCGGCGGACGTGACCAACGTGCTCAACGTCATCGCCTCCGCCGCCGGCACGGCCCCCGGCGCCGCCTCCACCCTCGCCAGCGCGACCGCCGCCGCCACCGGCGCCGCCGTGACCAACGCGACGCTCGTGGCCGCCGCCGGCACCGGCGGCACCACCGGCATCGCCTCGACCATCAGCACCGCGGCCGTCAGCGCCGCCACCTCCGCCGGCAACGGCGCCGCCGCCCAACTCATCGTCACCTCCGCGGTCGCCGCCGTCGCCAATTCCATCTCCGGGACCAACGTCAACAGCGTCGCCACCGCGCTCGCCGGCGCCGCCAACACCGCCCAAGGCAACACCGGCAACACCACCATCAACGCCGGTCAGGTCACCGCTGGCGTCAACGCCGCCCTCAACCCCGCCACCGCGCAGGGCCAGCCCGTCGGATCCGGTCGGGGCAACGTCGCGACGACCACGCCGGTCACCCCCCTCACCCCCACCGTCACCGTCAGCCCCACCGGCGATTGATCCGGCCCGTTTCCCCCATGCGCCTTTGCTTCGCCAGCGCCCTCGTCGCCCTGCTCGCGACCTCCGCCGTTTCCGCGCAAACACTCTACGTCTCCGTCAACGGCACCGGCTCCGTGCAGCAGGTCTCGACCGGCGGAGTCGTTGCGGGCTTTGCCTCCGGCCTCACCGCCCCGAAGGGCGTCGCCGTTTCCTCCTCGGGCAACGTCTACGTCACGCAGACACTCTCCGGCTCCCTGCAGAGCCTCGTCTCGCAAATCACGCCCGCCGGCACCGTCACCACCTTTGCCACGGGCTTCCTCACGCCGATCGGCCTCGCCTTCGACAACAGCGGCAACCTCTACGTCGGCGACTACGGCCTCCACACCATCTCCAGGATCACGCCGGGTGGCTCCGTCTCCACCGTGGCCACCGGCCTCAACGGTCCCTTCGGCCTCGCCTTCAATCCCGGCGGCAATCTCTACGTCACCAACCGCGACAACGGCACCGTCTCCGCCGTCAGCTCGGGCGGGGTCGTCACCCCGTTCGCGTCCGGCTTCAGCGACCCCAACGACCTCGTGTTCGACAGCGCCGGCAATCTCTACGTCTCGAACTTCTCCACCGGCGTGATCTCCAAAGTCACGTCCGGCGGCAGCGTCTCGACGTTTGCGAGCGGGTTCATCTCCCCCGTCGGCCTCGCGTATGATGCCGTCACCGGCAGCATCTACGTCGCCAACCAGGGGACCAACACCATCAGCCAGATCACGAGCGGCGGCACCGTGAGCACCTTCGCCTCGGGCATCGCCGGCGGCCCCCAATACCTCGCCTTCGCGCCCTCCGCCATTCCCGAGCCCTCCACCTACGCCGTGATCGCCGGCGCCGCGATGCTCGGCCTCGCCGTCTGGCGCCGCCGCCGCCCGTCGCCTGTGCCGCCCGCCGCCTGATCCCCGCGCGGTCCATCGCCCGCAACGGTTGCTCTCCCCCGCCCGTCGCCGCCCCACCGCGCCCGACCGATCCCGGTCGCCCCGCCCCTCGCTCCAGCATC
>JBILLY010000092.1:0-10546 GCA_044375835.1 Opitutaceae bacterium | reverse complement strand
GCCTTCAGCACAAACTCTTTTTTGACGTCGTTCATGGAGGTGGTCTGCCAAGGCATCCCCTTGGCTAGGGTGTCACCTATGTCTTGAACAAGCGGTGTTACCTATGTCCTGAAACTGCACCGGGGGGCATCGGTTCGGGGCATGAAAAAGGCCGCGCCTTTGTGGGCGCGGCCGGTGGAAAAGGGAGGCGGGCGGGGCTCAGAAGGAGCCGCGGAGGCCGACGGCCATCTGGATGCCGTATTCCTGCTCGGCGTAGAGCCGGGCGTAGGAAGGCGTCAGGTCGCCGTAACGAAGGAAACGAAACGGCGCGTTCAGGATGTTGTTGGCGCTGCCGACGACGGAGAGGCGCTTGGTGAGCTGGTAGGAGAAGTTGATGTCCAGCACGGTGCGGGCCTCGATGTATTCGTAGCCGCCGGGGCCGTAGGCGGCCTGCGGGGCGCGTTTGTCGAGGCCGCGGTAGTTCCAGCGGGCGGTGAAGGTGAAGCGCTTGTTCGCGAAGGTGGCGCCCCAGTTGGCGCTTTTCGGAATGAAGCTGGTGAACGAGGCGCCGGGGGCGCCGTCGAGCTCGAGCTTGGTGCCGTTGGCGAAGAGGGTGAAGTAGCTGCCCCACTTGCCGAGCATGCGGAGGTTTTGTTTCAGGTTGAGCTCGGCGCCGGTGATGCGGGCGTCGCCGGCGTTGAACTTCGAGTTGATGTTCCAGTCGAGGTAGCGGTCGGGGAGACCGAGCTCGGCGAGGACTTCGGGGGTGCCGCGGCGGGAGGCGTCGCCGAAGAAGTTGCGCAGTTCCTTCAGGAAGATGCCGGCGCTGATGAGGCCGCCGTTTTCCGTGTAGAGCTCGGCGCTGAGGTCGAAGTTGTCGGCGGTCCAGGGATCGAGCGAGGGGTTGCGGATGTTGAGGGTGCCGCGGAACTGGCCGGGGCGGAGGTCGTCGTCCTCGTCGGGGTCGGTGGCGCTGGTGCTGACGACGGTGCGGGGGATGATGTCGGAGAAATTGGGGCGGCCGTAGGTCTTGGCCCAGGCGGCGCGGAGGAGGAGGTTTTCCGAGGCGTTGAAGGTGAAGTGTAGGCTCGGGTAGGTGCCGTCGTATTCGCGGTGGGTGAAGAACGAGCGGTAGGACCGGGTGAGCAGGCTCTCGGCGAGGGAGCCGGCGGCGCCGGCCTCGGGGCGGCGGAGGCGCTGGCCGGCGGCGTTGCGGATGAAGGAGCCGTCGGCGGCGCGCTGCCAGACGGCTTCGGTGTTGTTGGTGCCGCCGATGCCGTCGTCGATGGTCTTCTCGAAGCGGACGCCGCCGAGGACGCGGAGGCGGCTGTTGAAGAGGTTGGTGTCGGCCTGGAGGTAGGCGGCCTGGACCTTCTCTTTGATGTTTTCGTTGTTATCGATGTGGCTGTTGCGGGTGGTGGCCTGCTGGGCGTCGGTCGCCTGGTAGAGGCGCGGGTTGGCGAGCCAGGCGGCGTAGGCGCGGCCGGGGGACATCCAGTTGATGCTCGGGACGCCGTAGCCGGTATCGACGCCGCGGTAGACCTGCATGAGGTAGGGCTCGATGGGGGCGGTGGCGCCTGACACGCCGTCGGGGCCCTGGAAGGTCCAGTTGGGGCTGTAGATGTCCGTATCCAACATCACGCGACGTTCGGAGACGCCGGTCTGGACGGAGGTGGGGACGGGGAGGAACGTGAGGCGGCGGCGGATGTTGAGGTAGCCCTGGTTGGTGTAGCTGCGGTTGTTGAGGTCGGCGTTGCCGGCGGTGTTGCCGCGGAGGTTGGCGGGGTTGTTCCAGTCGACGAGGTTGCCGGCGTTGTCGCGCACCTCGATGCGGCCGGGGATGGCGGCGCCGGGTTCGAGGTCGAGGAAGCTGACGCGGACCGGGAAGCGCTGGATGGCGCTGGCCTGGAGGAAGAAGCCGGCGTCGAAGTAGCGGCGCTTGGTCTGGGAGCCGGAGCGGCTGACGCCGCTCTCGATGCGCCAGAGGCCGTCGTCGTAGCGGTAGTTGATCGTGCTGGTGTCGGTGATCTGGTTGATGAGCTGGTTGGTGCCGTTGTTGTTCAACGAGCCGCGGCCGGTGGCGCCGAGGGTCTGGTCCTCGTTCCACGAAAGCGGGGTGCCGCCGGCGATCGACGACGTGGCGGTGGCGCTGGAGCCGAAGGTGTAGGTGAGGGAGCCGATGCGGGTGTCGGTGCGGCTGGCGACGTGGCCGACGGAGAGGACGGAGTTGCGGGTGGGTTTCCAATCGGCCTTCACGCTGAGCGTGTTGCGGGTGAGGTCGCGGGGGCCGTCGAGCAGGGCGAGGGTGGTGAGCAGGGGGTTGGCGTAGTTGATCGGCGTGCCGGCGGGGGAGCCGGGCGGGACGATCGACGTCCAGGTCTGGAGCGTGCGGTGCTGCTCGTTGAAGACGCGGGCGTGGGTGCCGGCGACGACGATGCCGAAGGTCTTCGTGATGGGCCAGGTGAAGTCGATGTTGGCGCCGGGAAGAATCTTGTAGGTGTTGCGGTCGCGGTGGGAGTGGGGCGTCTGCTTGAAGTCGAGATTCTCGCTGTTGCCGACGAGGTTGAGGGAGTAGCGCAGTTCGCGGCCCTTGCGCTCGAAGGCGCTCTTGCTGATGAGATTGACGGAGCCGGCGAGGGAGTCGGCGGGGTTGGCGGGCGTGGGGACCTTGGACAGCTCGATGCGGGAGATGTCGTTGAGCGCCATCGAGCGGATGTCGACGGAGCGGGTGGCGGTGGTCCAGATGTTGGAGGCGGGGGCGCCGTCGTTGGTGACGGCCGTCATGCCGCCGCCGATACCACGGACGGAGATGCCGGAGACGTCGGCCAGGTCGCTCTCGACGGTGACGCCGGGGAGAAACTTGATGAATTCGCCGACGGAGCCGCCGAGGACGTCGCCGAGGGAATCGGTCGACATGACGTTCTTGATGTTGGGAGCGAAGCGCTGCTCGTTGGTGGCGATGGCCTGGGCGTCGGTTTCCTTGTTCTGGGAGACGACGAAGGCGTCGAGCTTGATGGTCGAGGAGGCGTCCTGGCCGTAGCGGCGGGCGTTGGTGAGGTCGACGTTCTGTTCGACGCTGCCGCCGGCGGGCACGGTGACGGCGATGGTCCGGACGTCGAGATCGGTGAAGAAGACCTCGAGGGTCTGGGGGCCGGAGGGGACGCCGGCGAAACGGTAGGTGCCGTCGCGATCGGTGAAGACGGTCTGGTTGGAGCCCTTGAGGGTGACGCGGGCGTTGTTGAGGTATTGGCCGGTGCCGACGTTGAGGACGCGGCCGGTGACGGTGCCGGTGGCGGCGGGCGTCGGTGCCGCGGAAGGGGCGGAGGCGGCGGAGGCCGACGGGAGCGGGAGGAGCGGGGCCGCGGCGAGAACGGCGAGGAGACGGAATGGTTTCATGTGGTGTCGGGCGCGGCGCGCTCAGCAAAATCCGGGCCGCGTCGCGGGTTCGCAAGCAGCCGGAGTAACGTGTCGGTTACAACCGCGAAGTCGCGGAATATCGATGCACATAGCGGCGCGGCGGCGCGGCGGCGCGGGGCGCCGCAGTGACGAGTGACGAGTGACGTGTGACGAGTGACGAGTCGATCAGGGGGCGAGGACCGTGATGCGGGGAGGGAGCGCGTGAGGTGGAGCGAGGGAGAGCCGGGGGCGGAGGCCACTCGCAGGCGCTCGGAGCTACAGGGGCAACGTGGAGTGGGCGGCGGATGGGGCGGGCGGCACGTCAGCGCGCGCGCTGGCCGGCGGGGCGGATGTTGCGGCGCAGGTCGTCGTAGAAGCTCTGCGCGACGGAGAGAAGTTGTGCGGCGATCTCGGTGTGCTGCTTGAGGCGGTCGAATTTTTCGCCGAGGTCGGCGTCGAGATCGTAGAGCTCGGCGGGCGCGAGGCGGTGCTCGGCGATGGTGACGACGAGTTTCCAGCGGGCGTCGCGGACGGCGCGATACTGGACAACGCCGGGGAGCGCGCTGCCGCCGAGGTAGTGGAAATGCTGATGCGGGCCGGCGTCGGTCTCGCCGCGCAGGAGCGGGCCGAGGTCGCGGCCGTCGAGCGGGCGGTCGGCGGGGGCAGTCGCGCCGGCGAGGCGGGCGAAGGTGGGCAGCAGATCAAAGTTGGCGGCGACAGCGCCGGTGCGGCGGCCGGCGGGGATGGCGGCCGGCCAGCGGAAGATGGCGGGGACGCGCACGCCGCCTTCCCACGTGGTGCCTTTGCCGTCGCGGAGCGGGCCGGCGGAACCGCCGTCGATGCCGTAATGGAGCCAAGGGCCGTTGTCGCTGGTGAAGACGACGAGGGTGTTGTGGTCGAGGCCGAGGGATTTGAGGCGCGCCATGATCTGGCCGACGCTCCAGTCGAGTTCCATGAGGACGTCGCCGTAGAGGCCGCGCTTGGATTTGCCGGCGAATTTCTCCGACACGAAGAGCGGGACGTGGGGCATATGGTGCGCGAGGTAGAGGAAGAAGGGGCGGTCGCGTTTTTCGGCGATAAATTCGAGGGCGGCTTCGGTGTAGCGCGTGGTGAGCTGGCGCTGGTCGGGGTTGGTTTCGACGATGCGGTCGTCGCGCAGGAGCGGGAGGTCGTTGGGGAAGCCGCCGTTGGCGGGGTAGGGCCGGCCCTGGCCGGCGAAGCCGGTGTAGGCGGCGCGCTCGCGGGTGGCGCGCATGAGGGCGTCCTCGTTTTCGCGGACGGGCATGTTGGGGTGGTAGCGCCACATGTCGTTGGAGAACGGGATGCCGAAGTAGCGGTCGAAGCCCTGGCGAACGGGGAGGAATTCGGGGGCATCGCCGAGGTGCCACTTGCCGACCATCATGGTGGCGTAGCCGGCGCCGCGGAGAACCTCGGCGACGGTGACCTCGGCGGGGTTGAGGCCGTAGTTGGAATTCGGCGACGGGTTGCGCGCGTGGTTCACGCGGGTGGCGTAGCAGCCGGTCATGAGCTGGGCGCGCGAGGGGCCGCAGAACGGCGCGGCGTAGAACGAGGTGAAGCGGAGGCCCTCGGCGGCGAGGCGGTCGATGTGCGGCGTCTCGATGGACGGGGAGCCGTAGCAGCCGAGGTCGCCGTAGCCTTGGTCGTCGGTGAAGATGACGATGATGTTGGGTTTGGCCGGGGTGATCGCGGCCGACGCCGCGGTGGCGAACGCGAGGAGGAGGAGGGGTAACCACTTCATGGCGCGGCCGACGATGGCGAAAACGCGGCGCGACGCACGGCGCAAAACTGCGCGCGAACGACGCGCGGAAACTGCGGGGGACGCGGGCGGCGGGATGCGAACGGCGCGGCCCCGCGGGAACGCGGCGAAGGCAGCGGGGCAGATATTTCAGCGGACCGCGCGGGCGGTCCCGACCGTCGCGGCGGCGTAGCCGTGCCGGAGGAACGAGCGTTCGAGCCACACCGACCCCTGCGTGCTCGGGAGGAAGAGGTCGGTGTCGCCGTCGCCGTTGAGGTCCACGGCGAGGATGCGCGGTTGGACGATCGGCGGAAGCCCGGGGTCGAGGCCGGCGGCGAAGCGTCGCGCGGCGGGCTCGCCCGGGCGCGCGAGGAAGACGCGCACGCGGCCGTTGGCGGCGCCGGCGATCACGTCGGGCGTGCCGTCGTCGTCCCAGTCGATGAAGTCCACGCTCAGGCGCGTGCCGAGGTTGCCGAGGTGCTGCGCCTCGCGGAAAACGGGCGCGGCGGCGGTGCCGGTGTTTTCGAAGAAACGCACGTCGCCGAAGGTGTCGCCGACCACGAGGTCGGGGCGGCCGTCGCCGGTGACGTCGGCCGCGGCGAAGACGGTGCGCGCGCCCTGCAGCGCGACGAAACTCTTCTGGGGATCGAGGCCGACTGGACCGACCTTGAGCGGGGCGCCGTCCGCGAGGCGGAGCAATTCGCCCTGGTCGTCGTGCCGGTTGTCGGCGCCGCGCCGATGCAGCCAGATCTGGCCGTGCCAGTCGCCGAACAGGATGTCGCGTCGGCCCGGGCCGCTGAAATCCGCCACGCGCGCGAAAAACCAATCGTCGCCGATGCGCGAGGGGTGGGCGATGTGTTGGCCGCGCGCGAGGAGGGGTTGCGGCGCGTCGAAGAAGAACGGGTCGCCGGTGCCGGAATTGCGCGCGACGGTGTAGCCGGCGGCGAGATCGGGGCGGCCGTCGCCGTCCCAATCGAGCCATTGCGACGGATTGAGCGGGGTGTTGCCCTGCGGAGGGCGGAGGAGTTCGCCGGGCGCGCGGAAGCGCGGGGCGGTTTTGGTGCCGGTATTTTTCAGCCAACGGATGCCCGCGTGGGCGCTGACGACGAGGTCGAGCAGGCCGTCGCCATCGAGATCGGCGAGGCGCGGCGAGGGCACGGAGCCGCGGGCGAGGCTGCCGTCGATGGGAGGCGGAATCGCGGAGAAGCGCGGCGCGGTCCGCGTGCCGGTGTTGCGGAAGAAACGGAGCGGTTCGGGGCGGGCGACCGATTCCGGTGCCATCGGCTGGCTGCCGGAGACGAGATCGGCGAGGCCGTCGCCGTCGAGGTCGGCGAACTCGGGGGCGGCGGCCCAGTCGCGGACGTTGAGCACGGCGCCGTCGGCCTCGATCGGGCCGAGCGCGGCGAGGGCGGGCGTGCCGTCGGCGGCGCGGTCCGTATGGCGGAAGAGGAAGATGCGGCCGGTGACGTAGCCGCCGGCGACGAGGTCGGGGTGGCCGTCGGCGTCCCAGTCGAACCGCGCGAGCTGCGGGTAGTAGTCGCGGGAAAAGGCGCCGGCCGGGCGGCCGACGACGGGAGCGAAGGGGAGGGCGAGGGGGGCGTCGCCCGCGCGCACGAGGCCGCGGTAAGCGTAGCGCGGGAGTGAGCCGGGCGGCGCGGTGTTTTTGAAGAAGAGCACCCGGTTCCAATGTGTGCCGACCAGCAAGTCGGCGCGGCCGTCGGCGTCCCAATCGGTCATGAGCGGCGCGGCGGCGAGGCCGGCGTCGAGGGGGCGGCCCGCGTCGTCGAGCAGGAATTCGCCCGCGCCGAAGACGGGCGCGGTGCGTGTGCCGCGGTTGCGGAGGACGAGGAGGCGGCCGTAGTTCTCGCCGTAGACGAGATCGAGGAGACCGTCGCCGTCCCAATCGGCGACGGCGACGTGGGTGTGCGAGGAGCCGGTGGTGTCCGCGGGGGCCGTGGTGAAGCGCACGACGCCGTCGCCGATCCAGGAGCGCGGGAGTTCGGCGGCGGGCGCGCCGGGGGCAGAGAGCGCGACCTCGAGGCGGTAGGTGGCGGGGCCGGCGCCGCGGTGCGTGTGGGTCCACACGAGGCGGCCGCGCGCGGCGGGGGCGGCGGCGACGTTGTGGACGAGGAGGGTGTTGGGCATCGGGACGCGGCGGAGTTCGCCAGTCTTTTCGTTGACCGCGGTCTCGACGGAGTCGGTGGCGTCGGCGAGCTGCGCGTCGTCCCATCGCACCGGCACATCGTGCGGGTGGCGTGCGTAGGCGGACTTGGCGCCGGGGCGCGGGCGGCCGTCGGGAGCGAGGGCGTAGACGCGCAGGGTCGAGAGATCGGGGACGCCGACGAGGTCCGCGGCGCGGAGGAGCGCGGGAAAATCCAGGCGCGCCTGCGCGGGGCGTTCGTCGCCTTCGCGCACGCCGGGGGGATCGGGCGGGACGATCAGGTCGACGGCGAGGCGCGGCGGCTCGGCGGCGAGCGCGGGAAGGGCGAGGAGCGCGAAGGCGAGGCTACGCACGGGATCAGGCACGCGAGACCGGGGCCGGCCGGCGGTGCGGTGACGGCGACTCCGCGGCGGCGGGGAGGAAACTGCGGCGGGCGCGGGGAAGAACGTGGTCGGCGGACCGGACGAGGCGGAGGCGGGGCATGGCGCGCGAAGGGCGGGAGGCTTCAGCGCGGCGGGGCGGTGCGGGCGGCGGCGCGGTGGGCGGCGAGTTCGGCGCGGAGGCGGGCGGCGACGGCGGGTTCGTCGCGGACGACGTTCTTGGTCTGCTGCGGGTCGCGACCGAGGTGGTAGAGCTGGTCGGGCGGGGCGTCGGGGCGGAGCTTGCCGTCGGGGGTGACGTCGCTGTTGGGGCGTTGGCTGAAGGCGAGGCTCGCGGGGCCGCCGCGCACGCCGCCGAAGCCGCCGTCGCCCTGGCCGCTGAGATACACCCAATCGCCGGAACGGAGCGCGAGGAGCTTGGGCGAGAACGGCGCGATCACGAGGTGGTCGCGAATCGGGCGCGGCGAGTCGCCGAGGAGGGCGGGGAGAAGATTGAAGCTGTCGGGAGCGTCGGCGGAGGCGAGCGGGCGGCGGACGAGGACGGCGACGGTGGCGAGGAGGTCGACGTTGGCGACGAGGGCGGAGGAAGTCGTGCCGGCGGGGATACGGCCGGGCCAGCGGGCGATGAAGGGGACGCGGTGGCCGCCTTCCCAGGCGCCGAACTTGAAGCCGAGGAGGTCGCCGTTGGGGCGGTGGCCGGCGCGCCAGGCGGCCTGGCCGCCGTCGTTGAGCATGGCGCCGTTGTCGCTGGTGAAGAGGACGAGGGTGCGGTCGGCGAGCTTGAGCTCGTCGAGGGTGCGGAGAAGTTCGCCGACCATCCAGTCGAGCTCGTGGATGAAGTCGCCGTAGCGGCCGGCCTCGCTGGTGCCGTGGAAGCGCGGGTGCGGCGTGAACGGGTGGTGGATGTGCGGGGTGGAGAAGAGGAGGAAGAACGGCGCGGATTTCTTCTCGTGCAGCCAGGCGACGGCCTTGGCGGCGAAGTGCGTGCCGAGCTCCTCGTCGCGGTAGAGGGCGTGGGCGGCGCGGCCGCCGGAGACGGGGTTGGCGGTGAGGTTTTTTTCGGGAAACGGCTGCGTGGGCGGCGTGCCGCCGTGGACGAGGGGATCGGCGGGATCGAGGCCGAGCACGCGGTCGTTCTCCATGAGGACGAACGGCGAGTGGCTGCTGACGGTGGGCAGGCCGTAGAACCAGTCGAAGCCGAGCTCGCGCGGGCCGGGCTTGAGGGCGGTGTTCCAATCGGGGACCTGACCCTTGGGGCCGAAGCCGAGGTGCCATTTGCCGATGCAGGCGGTGGCGTAGCCGGCGGAGCGGAGGTGACGCGCGACGGTGTTTTTCGCGGGGTCGACGATGAGGCCGGCGCGGGCGAAGACGGGGGCGAAGCTGTTGATGCGAAACGGATATTCGCCGGTGAGGAGCGCGTAGCGCGACGGCGTGCACACGGCGGAGACGGTGTGGGCGTCGGTGAAGCGGCGGCCCTCGCGGGCAAGGCGGTCGATGTGGGGCGTGCGGACTTTGGAGGCGCCGTAGCAGCCGAGGTCGCCGTATCCGATGTCATCGGTGTAGATGACGATGAGGTTGGGCGGCGGCTCGGCGGCGGCGGCGCGGAGCGCAGAAGGTCCGGCGACGAGAAAGACGACGAGCGCGGCGAGGCCGGAGAAAATGCGCGCGAGGCGGGACGTGCGCGGGGCAGCGATGGGGAAGCGCATGGGGCGGGGCGAAGGTGGGCGCGCGCCGGGGGACGCAGGGCGCGCGAAGAGGTGCGGGGGAGAGCGCGCGAAGGAGGCGGAGGATCGGGATCGAAAGGGAACGGAAAACGCGACCGGTCGAGGTCACGTGTCGAAGCTCGGGATCTTGAGGCGTTCGCCGTCTTTGAGGGCGGACTGGTGGGCGACGATGCCGGGGACGGTGTAGGCGAGGGCTTCGCGGATATCGACGACGGGCCGGCGGCCGCGGAGGACGGCGTCGACGAATTCGTGGGTGATAAACGTGTGCGAGCCCTCGTGGCCGCTCTTGTGGCGGAGCGGGGCGGGCAGGAGGTCGGTCGCCCACCACTCGGGCACGGTGTAGGGCTCGAAGGGGGCGAGGGCGCGGTCGAAGCCGCCGCTGTCTTTCTCGATTTGTTTGCCGCTGCGGACGATGACGGCGCCGAGGCCGTTGGGGTCGGGGAAAAAGAAACTCATCTTGTCGCCGTAGAAACGGGCACGTTCGCCGCCGCGGTGGGCGCCGCGCCACCAGACCTGCACCTGCATCGAGTGGCCGCGGTCGGTGCGGAACTGGGCGGTCTCGTTCCAGAACGGATTGGCGTAGGGATTGTCTTTCAGCAGCGGGCTGTCGTCGCCCCAGCCCTGGCAGGAAACTTCGACGAGACGCTCGCCGGTGACGCTGATCAGGTGCGACGTGCAGTGCGTGGGATAGAGCATCGGCGGGAGGCCGTGGCGCCACGTCGGCTTGCCCTGCTCGAACCACAGCGTCTCGAGGCCGGCGTGGTGATACATCGACTCGGTGTGGTAGAGCGTGCCGAATTTCCCTTCCTGATAAAATTTGCGGACCGAGATGGTCGCCTGCTGCCAGACGCTGGTTTCGGCCATCATGTAGGTGAGGCCGGAGCGGCGCACGGCGTCGCGGAGGGAGGCGCAGTGTTCGAGCGTGAGGGCGGCGGGGACGGCGCAGAGGACGTGTTTGCCGGCGCGAAGGGCGGCGAGGGTGTGGGCGTGGTGATCGGGCGCGGGCGTGGCGAGAAAGACGGCTTCGACGCGGCGGTCGGCGAGCAATTCGTCGAGGGAGGCGTAGGCGGTCTGGCAGCGGTTGAGTTTCTGGAGGGCGGCGCGGCGCTCGGCACGGAGGTCGGCGACAGCGACGACCTCGCAGTCGGGG
>JBILLY010000091.1:0-10554 GCA_044375835.1 Opitutaceae bacterium | reverse complement strand
GGGCGGGCGCGCGGGCCGCTATTCGGCGGCGACGAAGGCGAAGCGCGGGACGACGCTGCCGTCGGGGAGCGTGACGGATTCGTTGAACATCGCGGCGGGGCGCACCCAGAAGCTGCGGTCGCCGTAGAGGAGCTGGTAAACCACGAGGACCTCGTGCGTCTCGCTGTGGCGGGCGAGGTGGTGGACGCGGTAGTCGTTGCCCTTGTAGTGGCGGTAGCGACCGGGGATCGGCACGGCGGGCAGCGGCGGGAGGGACGCGGAGGACATGGTGGGGCGGTGGCGGACCGGCGTCACTCGACGCGGAAGATGCCTCTCATGAGCTGCGAGTGGCCGGGGAAGGTGCAGACGAAGTCGTAGTCGCCGGGGGCGGTCGGCGCGGTGAAGAAGATCGTCTCGCTGGTGTCCGGGGCCACGACGGCGGTGTGGTAGAGGACGTCGGCGGAGTCGGGCACGTAGTGCTTCGCGGGGCCGTCGACGCCGAGGGCGAGGGCGGCTTCGCCGACGATCTGGCCGCGGCCGGGGGCGCACAGGACGAAGTTGTGGAGCATGTCGTCGCTGTTGCGGAAGACGAGGCGCACGCGGGCGCCGGCTTTCACGACGAGGAGGGTCTGGTCGAATTTGAGGCCGGGCTGCGTGCCGAGGATGATCTGCTTGTCGCCCTCGTCGTTGGGCCAGTCGGAGGGGGCCTTGAGCGGGTGTTTGGCGGTATGGCCGAGGGCGACGGCCGGGACGGGTGCGACGCAGAGCTCGGCGTCGCGCGGGTCGAGCGGGATGATGCGGTTGCCGGCCGGGAAGCGGTTGAGCGTGTAGTAGGCGGTGGCATGGAGCAGCGGCTCGGTGCCATCGGCGGCGCGCAGGCCGGGGGCTTTGATTTCGTGCACGTAGCCCTCGCGGAGGCAGGCGAGGGCGAGGCGGACGCTGAGGCGGTCCGGGGCGACGACGACTTTGCGGACGGGGCAGGCAAGGCGGTTGACCGGGGCGCTGCCGTAGGCGCGGTGATAGAGGTAGGTGAAGCCGCTGACGCTGTAGCTCGCGGCGTCGCCCGCGGTCTTGGCGTCGACGGGCGCGGTGAACGTGAGTGTGAAACCGTCGGGTTCGGCGCGGACGGTTTTGATCTCGAACGGGACGCGGCCGGTCCACTCGAGGCGCTCGAGGCCGTATTGTTTCGGGCCGACGGCGCCCCAGCCGCGGGCGGTCTCGCCGGCGAAGAGCACGCCGTCCTCGCCGTGCGCGAGGCGGATGATGCCGCACTCGAAGCCCTCGCGGAAGGCGAAGGCGGCGCCCTGCCAGACGCCGGCGACCTGCTCGAGGGCGACGCGGGCGATCTTGCTCTGGCCCTGGTCGGCGACGAAGAGCTGGCCGGCGAAGGGGCCGAACTTGCCGCCGGTGAGGTCCTCGATGACGCCGGCGTTGGAGATGCCGAGCACGGTGTGCGGCAGCCAGACGGCGGGCGGTTTCACGCCGGGGAGTTTTTTCGCGACCTCGTGCATGGGTTCGCCGAAGTCTTTGATGTCGTCGGGGCGGAGTTTGACGGTGGACCCGGGCAGGCGGCTCCAGGCGAGGCCGGCGGGATGGCCGGAGAAATCGCCGGGCGCGAGGTGGGTGAGCCGGCCGGAGCCGACCCACTCGCCCTGGTTTTCGGAGGCGAACCATGCGCCCTGCGACGTGACGACGAAACCGGCGGGCGAGCGGAGGCCGGCGGCGACGGGCGTGATCTGGCCGTCGGGCGTGATCTCGATCATCCAGCCGCGCCACGGCACGGGCGCCTGGGTGGCGCCGCCGAAGGCGACGTTGAGGGTGAGGCGGAGATTGCCGTCGGGGGCGAGGACGGGACCGAAGTTGTATTCGTGGTAGCTGCCGGAGATGGGGAGCTTGGCGACGGTCTCGAAGACGTCGGCGCGGCCGTCGCCGTCGGTGTCCTCGAGGCGGGTGAGTTCCTGGCGCTGGGCGACGTAGTAGCCCTTGCGCGGCGCGGGGGCGGCGACGAGACCGAGGGGCTCGTGCAGGCCGGAGGCGAAGAGCGTGTAACGGGTTTTTGGATTCGGGCCGTAGGCGCCGTCGACCCACCAGAGCTCGCCGCGGCGGGTGGCGACGAGCAGGCGGCGGCCGGCGACGGGCAAGATGCCGCTGACCTCGAGGACGATCTCGGCGGGGACATCGAGCGGGGTGCGTTTCCAGTAGACGTCCTCGCGGGCGGTGAGGGTGTCGGACGGCTTGGCGAAGCGCTCGGCGGCGGAGGGATTGTGGACGCGGGGAGCAGGGGCCTGCGCGAACGAGGCGGCGACCGGGGCGAGCGCGAGCAGGGCGGCGAGAGAAAGGCGTTTCATGGGGCGGGCGTCACCAGACGATCGAGTAGGAGAGGGGCTTTTCGAGGCTGCCGCCGGTGATGGGCACGGCGAGCTGGGTGCGGCCGTTGACGGAGCGCAGGACGGGGCGGTGGGGCGAGGCGGCGGGCCAGTCGATGAACCACTCGCGGTCGCCGACGATCCAGCCGGTGCCGCCGGGTTGCGCGGTGATCCCGGCGGCCTCGGCGAGCAGGAGCCACGTCGACCACGAGGAGGTTTTGCCGGACAACTGCAGCGTGCGGACAAGGCCGCGACCGTCGGAGGTCGGCGCGAGGCGGTCGCGGACGGAGAGTTCGTTCAGGGTGCCGAGAAAGACGGGCGTGCCGTCGGGTTCGAGCACGTAGCCCTGCGACGACCAGAGGGCCTCGGGTTGGTCGGGCCAGTCGCCGTCGCGGGCGTATTCGATATGGGCGACGGTGGGTTTGCCGTGGAAGGTCAGGGCGGGGCCGACGGGTTTGGCGAGCTGGTCGGCGCCGCGGCCGTCCCACATGGAGAACGTATCCACGAAACTGCCACGCCAGGCGCGGAGGACGGTGCCGGTCTCGAAATCGTAGGCGAAGTGGACGCCGGCGGGGGTGCCGACGGAGGCGGCGTAGAGGCGTTTGCGCGGGTCGAAGGGGACGAAGCCGCGCTGGACGAGCGGGCGGTCCGCGGGCTCGACGAGCAATTGCCGGGCGGCGCCGGGGCGCGGGCCGCCGCGACCGGGGCCGCGGCCGCCCTCCTCGCGGACGGTGAGGGCTTGCGGGGCGAGGCCCGGGCCCTCCGCGAAGAGGTCGAGCGCGGGGCGCGCGCCGGAGGCGTGGACGAGATCGAGGCGGAAATCGTGGGTGCCGGCGGTCAGCGCGACCACGCCGGGCGCGCCGCCGCGGTCGAGGGGCGCGACGACGGGACGGCCGCCGACGAGCAGGCGGGTGTTGCCGCTCGCTTCGGTGGAGAAGCGGTAGTTTCCGGGGCGCGGCACGACGAGGCGGCCGGTGACGACGAGGGCGAAGCGACCGCTCTTCTCGACGTCGGCGTGGGAGAAGCGGGTCAGCGGGCCGGCGGACTTGGGGGTTTCGCGGTCGTAGGAACCGATCCCGCCGGTGCCGGCGTAGAGTTTGTAGGCGAGGTCCTCGACGCCGACGCGCAGGCCGGGCTCGAAGCGTTTCACGGCGAGCCGGCGCACGGCGACGGGGCCGTGGTCGCCCTGGATCATGAGCGGGCCGAGCGGTTGCTCGTCGTCGAAGGCGGCGGAGCGGGTGGGGCCGGACACGGTCACGTTCTCGTGGATCGTGTGGCCGTTGAGCACGACCCGGAGGAAACGGGCATCGGCGGTCTTTTTGCCCGCGGCGTCGAAGCGGGGCGCCTGGAACTCGACGCGGAGTTTTTGCCAGAGACCGGGAGGGCGGGCGGCGTTGGCGGAGGGAGCGGTGCCGCCGAAGGCCTCTTTTCCTTTTCCGCGCGCGGTGTCCCAGCGGTCGTAGATGCCGCCGCAGTCGCCGGGGGTGACGAGGCGCTTGCCCCAGCTGTCGAAGAGCTGGACCTCGTAACGGCCTTGCAGATACACGCCCGAGTTGGAGCCGGGCGGGAGGAGGAACTCGAGGTCGAGCTCGAGATCGCCGTGGTCCCAGGCGGTGAAGAGGTGGCCGCGGGCGTTTCTCTCCTTGTCGGGGTTGCAGACGAGGACGCCGGTGCCGGGCGCGGTCGCGAGCGTGCGGTCGCGGCGCGGGTCGCCGGCGACGTCGGCGGCGAGCGTCCAGTTGGCGGGGAGCGGGCGGAACGCATCGGGCCGATCGAGACGGACCGGCTCGGGCGGCAACGCGGCTTGGGCGGCGGCGGGCGCGGGCAGCAGCGCGGCCAGGAGCAACAGGCACGCCGGCCAGCGCCGGCGGAGGGAGGGAGAAAGCATGGCGGCGGACCATCGGGGGCGGCGGGCGGGCGGGCAAACGGATTTCGGATTGGCGCGGGGCGGATGACACGGACGATGGCGGCATGATCAACGCGGACGGCGGACGACGGCGGCGGGCGCGGGTGCGGCGGTGGGCGGCGATCGGTTGCGCCGCGTGGTTCACCTCGGCCGGCGCGGCGGAGGCGCAGGTGCGACGGGAGCGGTTTCTCGCGTCGCCGGCGCCCGGCGTGGCGGTGCTGGCGGCGAGCTACTCCGCGCGGCCGGAGGGGACCGCGCTGCTCTCGATCCACCAGCAGATGTCGCGGTCGGACACGGTGGACGTGGCCTACCTGCGGACGTCGCCCGACGGCGGGCGCACGTGGAGCGAGCCGACGGCGGTGCGGACGAAGGAACCGCACGCGGGCGGCACGCTGCGGCGGGCGCTGCGCGGGGGCGCGGCCTGCCCGCGCACCGGGCGGTTCGTGCGCTTCCAGATCGAGGGCGTGCTGCCGACGGACGATCCGCTGGAGGGCATGCGGTGGTGGGCGATCACGTATCAGGTTTCGGGTGACGGCGGGCGCACCTGGGCGGTGGACGAGCCGGTGGTGCACCGGGGCGCGGAGTATTCGCCGTCGCATCCGTTGCCGGGCGTCACGCTCGGGCGCAACGGCGCGATGGTCGGCGACCTCGCCTCGGTGCCGCTGTTTCTCGCGGACGGGACGCTGCTGGTGCCGATCATCGTCATGCCGACCGGGCCGGACGGGCACTACCACAACCCCGGCGGCGGCTACACCTACTCGGACGCGGCGGTGCTGCGCGGACGCTGGCGCACCGACGGGCGCATCGACTGGGAGATGTCGGAGCGGATCCGCGGCGATCCGGCGCGTTCGACGCGCGGGATGGACGAGCCGACGCTGGCGCCGCTGGCGGACGGGCGGCTGCTGGCGGTGTTGCGCGGGTCGAACGGCGGCAAACCGGAGCTGCCGGGCCGGCGCTGGGCGGCGTGGTCGCGCGACGGCGGGCGGACGTGGACGCGGCCGGAGCCTTGGCGCTACCACGACGGCGGGGATTTCTTCTCGCCGGCTTCGTGCTCGCAGCTCGTGCCGCATTCGTCGGGGCGGATTTTCTGGATCGGGAATCTGGTGCCGGAGAATCCGCGCGGGAATCAGCCGCGATTTCCCTTGGTGGTCGGAGAGGTCGACGGGGAGTCGGGTTGGCTGCGGCGGGAGACGGTGCGCGTCGTCGACGACCGGAGGCCGGAGGACAGCCCGTTGCTGGCGTTGTCGAATTTCGCGGCACGCGAGGACCGCGCGACGCGGGAGATCGTGGTCAACCTCAGCCGGCTGTTCGAGCGTTCGCCGCCGGATCCCGCGCGCGACTGGACGACGGACGCCTGGTTGTATCGAATCCCGGTCGAATGAACGCCGCCGCTCTGTTTCGAAGCACCGTTTTGATTTTCATCGCGCTGCTCGGGTCGGCGGGCGCGACCGGTTTCGCGGCGGGCGCGGAGACGTCGACCTCCGTCGAAACCGACGTCGCGTTCCTCGGGGCCGGGCGCACGGAGAAGCTCGACCTCTACCGGCCGGCGCCGCCGCCGGAGGGACGGCTTTCGCCGGCGCTGGTCTGGATCCACGGCGGCGGGTGGACCGGCGGCACCAAAAACGAGGCGCGGGCGAAGAACATCTGCACGACGGCGGCGGAGGCCGGCTACGTGGCGGTGAGCATCGACTACCGGCTCGGCGCCGGCGCCTGGCCCACCAATCTCCACGACTGCAAGAACGCGGTCCGCTACCTCCGCGCCCATGCCGAGCGGCTGCGGCTCGATCCGGAGCGCATCGCGGTGGCCGGCGGATCGGCGGGCGGGCACCTGGCGCTGATGGTGGCGTTGACGGCGGGGGCGGAGGAGTTCGAGCCGGCCGGGGCGGCGACGCCGTATCCGGGCGTGTCGAGCGCGGTGCGCTGCGCGGTGAATTTCTACGGTATCACGAATCTGGCGACATGGCGCAACGTGGGCGCCGACGGCCGGCCCAAGGCGGCGCACAACCTGTCCGCGACCTACCTGAAGATCTTCGGCGCGGAGCCGGACGAAGCGGCCGTGCTGCGCAGCGCTTCGCCGGTGACGCACCTGACGCGGGCGAGTGTGCCGCTGCTGACGCTGCACGGGACGGCGGATACGACGGTGGATCCGCTGCAGGCGGAGGAACTCGACCGGGTGGCGCGCGAGCGCGGGGCGCGGCATCAACTCGTGCTGCTCGACGGGGCGGGGCACACCTTCGATCTGCAGAAATGGGGCAAGAAAACGCTGCCGCGCGATCTGCGGCCGGAGTTTCTGGCGTTTCTGGCGCAACACCTGAAGTAGGCGCAGGCGGGCGCACGCCCTGCGGCGGCGCGGACGGAGGCGGACTCTATTTCCGGTCCGGGCGCGGGCCGGCCGGAGCCCGCCGTGCCGGCACAACATGCGCAAAAAGTGCGGAGGATTTCGGCGCGCGTCGCGGCGACGGAACGACTTCGCTGCCCCCGATGCAAACCTGGGGACGGCGAAGAATGATGCGCGGGCTGCTCGGTCTGGGGCTGGCGGTGTGGGCCGGCGCGGCGGTGCAGCGCGGGCAGGCGGCGGAAACCCCGGGCGAGGCCGAGGGCGAGTTGCTGGACCGCGTGTGGGCGGGGCACCCAGTGGGGTTCACGTTGCTCACGGAGCGTGGGCACCAGTTTGTCGCCTATTTCGACGCGGAGCGACGGATCACGGTGCTGGGCCGCAAGGTCGGCGATGTCGGGTGGGCGCGGGTGCAGCCCGTCGGCGTGCCGGTGCCGAAACAGGCGCGCACTTCGAACGTCACCGGCTGGGACAGCCACAACTACCTGCGGCTCGCGCTCGACCGCGACGGCTGCCTGCACCTCGCGGGCAACATGCATGTGAACCCGCTGGTGTATTACCGCACGCGGGTGCCGTTCGACGTGACCACGCTGGAGCGGATCGACCGTATGACGGGCGAGCGCGAGACGCGCTGCACCTATCCGGTCTTTTTCAGGAACGCGGCCGGCGATCTGCTTTTCCGCTATCGCGACGGCGGCAGCGGCAACGGCGCCGATCTCTACAACCGCTACGACCCGGCGACGCGCACTTGGCACCGGCTGCTCGGCACCCCGCTGCTGGAGGGCGAAGGGCAGCGCAACGCCTACGCCAACGAGCCGACGCTCGGGCCCGACGGCCGTTTCCACCTCGTGTGGATGTGGCGCGAGACGCCCGACTGCGCGACCAACCACACGCTTTCCTATGCGCGCAGCGCCGACCTCGTGCACTGGGAAAACAGCCGCGGCGAACCGCTGGCGCTGCCGATCACGCTCGCGACCGGAGAGGTCGTCGACGCGGCGCCGCCCGGCCGGGGCCTGATCAACATGACCTTCGGCCTCGGTTTCGACGGACGGCAGCGGCCGGTGGTGGTCTACCACCGCTACGACGACGGGGGGCGCTCCCAGATCTTTGTCGCGCGGCCGGGCGATGCCGCGGCCGGGGCGGCCAGTCCGGCATCGGCAACGGCGTGGCGGGCGCGGCCGCTGAGCGCGTGGGATTTTACGTGGGCGTTTTCCGGCGGCGGTTCGATCGAAGGCGAAGTGAAAGTCGGAGCGCCGCGGCGCGAGCGGGACGGCACGCTGCTGGTGGATTTCGCGACGAAAGCCGCGGGCGCGGGGCGCTGGCGGGTGGACGATGCCTCGCTCGCGGTCGTCGGGACGCTGCCGCCGGCGTCGGCCGTGTTGCCGCCGGCGCTGCGGCGGGTCGGGGGAACGACGCCCGGCTTGGAGGTGCAGACGCTGTCGACCCGGAGCGGGGGCCGGCGCTGGGTGCTGCGCTGGGAGACGCTGGGCCGCAACCGCGACAAGCCGCGCGCCGAGGCGCCGCCGCCTTCGGAGCTGAGATTGTTCGAGTGGCCCGACGCCGACACGTCCGCAGCCGCGCCGGTCGGCTCGTGAAACGGTTGTCGTAGAAATTCTCCGCCGACGTTGGCTGCTCCAGGTCCTGCCGCTCCTCGCACGGTTGCTCGCGGTCGGGCGCGGCGCCGAGTCCGGCGAGGTCGCGGCCGAACCCGCCGGCCCGTGGCGCGCGTCGCCCACGCGCACCTTCGCCGACCGGCTCGCCGTGGCGGCGGCGGAGCCCGACGCGGATCTCACGCTTTACGGCGGCACGAGGGCGCCGGCTCCGCTCGGGCCGGCAACCGGCTTCTTCCGGGTGGCGCGGGCGCCGGATGGCCGCGGGTGGCTGCTCGACCCGGCAGGCGCGCGCTACCGGGAGCGCGGCGGCGTGGTGACGCCGTCCCGCCGGCTTACTTGACCGTCGGCGCGTGTTTGGTCGGGTCGAGGCCGAGCTTGCGCAGCTGCGGCGCCAGTTCGCGATTGTAGCAATCGGGGCAGATGCCGTGGCTGAATCGCGTGCCCTGCCGCTGCGCGAAATAGGCTTCCATCTCCTGCCAGTATTTCTGGTCGTTGCGGATTTTTTTGCAGTAGCCGCAGACCGGGAGAATCGACTCGAGCTGTTTCACCTGCCCCGTGAGGCCGATGATGCGCTCGGCGACGTGCAACCGCATGCCGAGTTCGTCCGGGTTGATCGGCTTGGCGAGGAAATCGTCGACGCCCGCCCTGAGGGCTTCCGCGCGGCTAGTCGACGTGATGGGGGTCGCGCTGATCAGAATGAAATAGACGTAGTCGCCGCCGCTGTTGCGCAGCATCCGGCACAGGTCGAGGCCGTCCATCCCGGGCATCCGCCAGTCGCTCACGACGACCCGGTAGCCGCCCTGCGTCAGCCGCGACCAGGCGGAGGCGCCGTCTTTGGCGAGTTCACCGTCGTGTCCGAGCGACCGGAGCGTCGACATCAGCAGCATGCCGGCGACGGGCTGGTCTTCGATGGCGAGGACTTTCATGGATCGGCCAGCCTGCGCGGCTTCCGGGCGCCGGGCAAGCGCCACGCCGGAGCACAATCGGCGGAAGAATGGGTGCGGCGCTGCAAATTGCTGCGCGGCCGGGAGATTGCCGTGCCGGCCGCGGCCTGAAATTTTCGCGGTCCATGTCGTCCACCGCCCTGCCGCTCCGCCACCTCGGCCTCGCTTTCGCCGTGGTGGCGATCTGGGGCACCAATTTCGTCGCGATCAAGGTGGCGCTGCGGGAACTGCCGCCGCTGCTCCTGTGCGCGGTGCGCTTCATCTGCGTGGCGGTGCCGGCGGTGTTCTTCCTGCCGCGGCCGGCTGTGCCGGGGCGGACGCTGATCATCTACGGGCTGACGATGTTCGGCCTGCACTTCGGGTTTCTCTTCCTCGGCATGGCGCTCGGGATGTCGGCCGGGCTGGCGTCGCTCACGCTGCAGTTCCAGGTCTTCGTCACGCTAGCGCTGGCGGCGTTTGCCCTGCGCGAGCGGGTGCAGGCCGTGCAGGTCGCCGGCGCGCTGGTGGCGGTGGTGGGTTTCGTGATCGTCGGCGCGCACGTCGGCGGCGATGTCTCGTGGCCGGGCCTGCTCTGCGTGCTGCTCGGCGCGGCGTCGTGGGGCTTCGCAAATTTTACCTCCAAACGCATGGGCCGCGTGCACCCGCTCGCGCTCGTCGTGTGGGGCAGCCTCGTGGTGCCGCTGCCGATGCTCGTCGCCTCGCTGATTTTCGAAGGGCCGACACGGATCGCGGCCAGCCTCGCGCACGCGGGGCGCGACACGGTGCTGAGCGTCGCCTTCATCGTGCTGGCTTCGACGCACCTCGCCTATTCGACCTGGAGCTGGCTGCTGGCGCGGCACCCGGCGTCGATCGTGGCGCCGTTCACGCTGCTCGTGCCGATCTTCGGCATGCTCAGCTCGGCGCTGTTTCTCGGCGAGGCGCTGCCGCCGTGGAAACTGGAGGCGGCCGCGCTCGTGATCGCCGGCCTCGCGCTCAACCTCTTCGGCCCGCGCCTGCTCGCGGCGTGGCGCGAGGCGGACAAGACCCGCGCGCCGGGATCGTAAACCGATCCCGGGCGCCGGTGCCGCGGACTCAGAACGGTTTGCCGTCGGCCTTGGTCCCGCAGAGCGAAACCTCGAGGCCGAGTTCGGCGGCGAGGGCGGCTTTGGCGTAGAGCGCGACGTCGGCTTCCTTGGCGCTGTGCGCGTAGGCGACCTGGATGTGGTTGGCCTTGTGGCGCGCCATCATCTGGTCGCGGGTCACGCCGTAGGTGACGGCGTGCATGATCGGCCACTGCACGGTCGTCTCTTTCCAGCGGCGCTCGGTTTCCTCGCGGGGCAGGGCGATGACCTTGGCGCGGCCGAGGTCCATCTTAAGTTTGCCCTCGGCGACGAAGACGCGGCTCCACACGATCTCGCCGGGCTTGGCGATG
>JBILLY010000090.1:0-10562 GCA_044375835.1 Opitutaceae bacterium | reverse complement strand
GTCTCGGCCGTGCCGCCCCGCATTGTCGACTCGCCCCCGCCGCCATGCCCCTCGCCCGCTTCCGCGCCGCTGCCCTCGCGCTCCTCTTCGGCTCGTTCCCCGCGATCGTCTCCGCCGCCAAGCCGCTGCTGCCCGCCCCCGTCGACCGGCCGCTCGCCTCGCCCCGCGCCGCCTCCGCCGCGGCGCCCACCCCCGCCGGCCCCGTCGCCGGCACCGCCGTGCAGTTCGACACGGTGCCCGTTCCGCTCCCGCCCGACGTCCCGAGCCTCGGCTTCGCCGCCAACGGCGCCGCCGAGATCGGCGACGTCGTCCGGCTCGATGGCGCCGGTCACGCGATCGACGCCGTCACCGTCACCCTGAGCTCGCGCGCCCTGCGCTCCGACTACCCCGGCGCACCCGCCGCCGGATTCAATCACCCGCTCACGCTCCGTCTCCACGCCGTCGATCGTTCCGACGGCACGCCCCGCGCCGGCGACCTCCTCGCGACCGTCACGACGACCTTCACGATCCCGTGGCGGCCCGAGCCCGATCCGCTGGCGCCCCCGCCTCCGTTCCGCCCTTGGCGCGCCGCCGACGGGCAACTCTACGCCGGCTTCGCCTTCACCGTCACCTTCGACCTCTCCGCCCTCGCCCTCTCGTTGCCGACCGAGGTCATCTACAGCCTCGGGTGCAACACCGCCTTCGCCGGCGCCGCCCCGCTCGGGGTCGTCGGCCCCTACGACGCGCTCCACCTCGGTTTCCGCGAGGACACCCCGACCGCCGGCGCCGACCCCGAGCCCGATGCCTTGTTCTGGAAAACATCCCGCGCGAGCGCCTACACCGACGGCGGTTTCGTCGGCGTGAACACCTTCCGCCGCGACACCGGTTGGGCACCTTATCGCCCGGCGGTGCGGCTCACCTCCTCGACCTACGCCGCGCTCGCGGCGGCTGTCGCCGACCTCGGTTTCCTGCGCAGCCCCGACCGTCTCACCCAGGCCGCGCTCACCGAATCCCTCGCCCTCGGCACCTGGGCCCTCACGAAAAATCTCTGGGACGGCACCGCGCGCCTCCGCCCGATGCTGGGCCGCCTCGTGTTCGATCTGCTCGCCGAGGCCGCCGGCGAACTCGCCGCCGTCGCCGCCAGCCGCAGCTCGCTCGCCCCCGCCGCGCAGGACGCGATCGACGCCTTCCTCGCCGCCGCCGAGTCGCTCGCCGAAGTCGCCATCGCCGACGCCGTCGTCGCCGGCGGCGACGCCCGGCGCCTCGGCCGCGCGCAGGACACGTTCGACCAAGCCGTCCTCGCGGAAGCCCGGCAGCTTTTCGAAAAAGCCGTCGAGGACTTCGGCGGCGCGTGGCGCGAAGCGACGCTGTCGGTGCGCTGACCGCGCGCCTTTTCGGCCGCGGGAAAGAACCTCGCCGCTCTCCGCGCGCGTCCTGGCCCACCGCGCCGGCCGGCCACTACCCGCGCCCGCGGTGCCGCGCGCCCGTCCTCGCGCCCGCCCGGGTCACTTGTGATCCCACGGCAACTTCACGTCGAGGCGCGCGTGTTTCCAAACTTCGAATACGTCGAACATCTTGCCGGGATTGAGCACGCCCTTCGGGTCGAGCGCCGCCTTCACCGCCTGCATCGCCTTCACCTGCGCCGGCGAATGCTGGATGCGCAAAAACGGCGACTTCGCCAAACCGATCCCGTGTTCGCCCGAGATCGCCCCGCCCAGCGCCACCACCGTGCGCATGAGTTTTTCCACCGCCCGCTCCGCCGCGCGGCACTCCGCCGGCACGGCTTTGTGATACATGATGTTCACGTGCAGATTGCCGTCCGCCAAGTGCCCGAAGGTCGGCACATGCAGGCCCGACTCCGCTTTCAGCCGCACGAGGAAGTCCGCGAACGCCACGTAGCTCCGCATCGGCAGCACCACGTCCTCGTTCAGCTTCGCGTCGCCCAGCTCGAACATCGCGCCCGAGCATTTGCGCCGCACCGCCCACAGCTGCTCCGCCTCCTCGCGCGTCCGCGCGACGCGATGCCCGGCCGCATTCGCCCCCGCCCACGCCAGCAGCTGAGCCCGTTGCTCGCGCACGTCGGCCTTCGATCCCGCCAGCTCCAGCAAGATCACCGGCCGCCCCGCCTGCCCGGGAAAGATCGTCGTCCGCATCGCCCGCTCCGCGCAGAGCACGCTCTCGCGGTCGAGAAACTCGCAGATCGCCGGCTGCACCCGCGCCTTGAACAGCGCGATCGCCGCCCGCAGCGCCGCCGGCTCGTCGGCAAACGAGGTCAACAGCGTGAACCGCGCCGCCGGCTGCGGGATCAGTTTCAGCACCGCGCCCGTGATCACGCCCAGCATGCCTTCGCTGCCGATCCACAGGTCGCGCAGGTTGAAGCCCGCGGAAAACTTCTTCGTCGCCGTGCCCCACTCCACGAATTCCCCCGTCGGCAGAAACCCGCGCAGCGCCACCACGAAGTCCCGCGTCACGCCGTATTTGCCGCCGTGCATGCCGCCGGCGTTGCACGCGATGTTGCCGCCGATCGTGCAGTATTCCTTCGACGAGGGATCGGGCGGATAAAACCAGCCCTTCGCCTCCGCCGCGCGCTGCAGGTCGCCGACCTTCGCGCCCGCCCCGACGTGCGCCATGCCCGCCTCGTCGTCGATCGCGATCGCGTTCAGCGCCAGGAGATCGAGCACCCAGCCGCCGCGCACCGGCGTCGCCGCGCCCGTGAGCGTCGTCCCGCGGCCGCGCGTCGTCACCGGCACACCGTGGCGGTTGGCCAGCGCCAGCACCGCGCCCACCTGTTTTTCGTCCGTCACCTTGATCACCGCCGCCGGGCGAAACGGGATCTTCGCGCTGTCATACGACGCCTCCGTGCACGCGGCGTCGTCGGTCAAAACGACGTTGGCACCGAGACGGCGCTTCAGGGCGGAAGTGGCGGCGACATGGGCTTTCATGCGGTCGGCCACTCCAACCCCGCTCGCCCCCGCGCGCAAGCCGCCCGTCGCCGCGGACGGCCCCGGTGCGCCCGCCCCGTCCGCCGCCATGACCAAACTTTCGCTTCCCTCCCGCGGACTCGTGTGCGAATAACCACCCCTTTCCGTTTCGCTGCCATGACCAAAATCCTCCTCACCACCACCTCGTTCCAGGACACGCCGGGCGAGCACCACAAGCTCCTCGCCGACACCGGCTGGGAAGTCATCCGCGCCCGCGGCCCCCTCAACGAGGCCGACACCCTCGCCCTCGTCGGCGACGTCGACGGCTACATCTGCGGCGACGACATGATCACCCGCGCCGTCCTCGAGAAAGCCCGCCCCAAGCTCAAAGTCCTCAGCAAATACGGCATCGGCGTCGACAAGATCGACGTGAAGTCCTGCACCGAGTTCGGCCTCCCGCTGCTCTTCACCCCCGGCGTCAACCACACCACCGTCGCCGAGCACTGCTTCCTCCTCCTCCTCGCCCTCGAGAAGAACTTCCTCTTCCACACCGACTCCACCCGCGCCGGCGGCTGGAAACGCAAGACCGGCCACGAGCTCCTCGAAAAGACCATCGGCATCATCGGCCTCGGCCGCATCGGCAAAGAAGTCGCCGTCCGTGCCCGCGCCTTCGGCATGCACGTCATCGCCCACGACATCTACTGGGACGAGAAATTCGCCGCCGCGAACAACGTGAAACGCGCCGCCAATCTCGACGAGATCTACGCCGCCTCCGACTACATCTCGCTCCACACCAACCTCACGCCCGAGACCCGCGACATGATCGGCGCGAAGTCCTTCCCGAAGATGAAAAAGGGCGTGCTCATCATCAACTGCGCCCGCGGCGAGATCGTCCACACCGCCGACATGGTCGAAGCCCTCAAGTCCGGCCAGGTCGGCGGCTACGGCACCGACGTCCTCGACGAGGAGCCGCCGAAGGCCGACCACCCGCTGCTCAAGCTCCCCAACGCCATCGTCACCCCCCACATCGGCTCCCGCACCGCCGAGAGCGTCCAGCGCCAGGCCGTCGCCGCCGTGCGGAACCTCATCCTCGCCATGCACGGCGAAAAGCCCCTCGCCCAGATCAACCCCGAGGTCGCCGTCAAGAAGGTCGTCTGATTCCAAGGTAGGGCGAGGCGTCCCGCCGAGCCGTCGCGCCCGCCGCGCCGCCCGCCCTTCCTCCCCCGCCACTCACCCACCCTACTCACCGGTCGCTACCCGCTACTCGCTACCACCACGCTACTATGTCCGAAAAATTCCACGTCGTCCCCGAAGCGCAGCACAACGCCCTCGTCGCCGCCGCGTATCAACACCGCGGCTACGCCGCCGATGAGGCCGCCGCCGGCGCCCGCTTCTGCGCCGAGGCCTCCCGCCACGGCATCCGCACCCACAACGCCCTCAAGGCCCTCCACCTCGACCACTTCCTCGGCTCCGCCGCGGGCGGCTGCGTCCCCAAGGCCAGCATCGAGGTCATCCCCACCCGTTTCCCCGGCGCCGCCGTGTGGAACGCCCACCGCAAGCTCGGCCAGGCCACCGGCTACGCCGCCATCGAGGAGGCCATCCGCCTCGCCGACAAATACGGCGTCGGCATGGTCTCCGTCGACAACGCCTTCCACTACCTCTGGGGCGGCGGCTACGTGATGGATGCCGCCAAACGCGGCTACATCGCCTACACCAACTGCACCGCCGCCCTCGCCGAGGTCGTCCCCTTCGGCGGCAAGTTCCCCACCCTCGGCACCAACCCGCACTCCTGGGGCTTCCCGACGACCGACGCCATCGGCTACCCCATCGTCATCGACTGGGCCACCTCCGTCGTCGCGATGGGCCGCGTCCAGCAGCTCCTCCGCGAAGGGAAACAACTCCCGCCCAACGCCGCCGTCGACGAAAACGGCACGCCCACCACCGATCCCGCCAAGGCGAAATACCTGATCCCCTTCGGCGCGCACAAAGGCTACGGCCTCGCGCTCATGAACGAGATCATCGGCGCCTTCATCGGCGGCTCGCTCCCCACCCTCCGCAACCGCTGGAGCCAAGTCGGCGACGACAAGGGCACCTGCGCCTTCTTCTTCCAGGTCTGGCACCCCGACGCCATGAACGCCGGCGCCTTCGCCAAGGGCCGCAACCAGTCGCAGAACGTCAAAGCCGTCATCGCCGACATCCTCGGCCACGGCAACGAGGCCTGCATGCTCCCCGGCCAGCTCGAAGCCACCTGGGCCGCCCGCACCGCCCGCAACGGCGGCCTGCTCTTCTCGGAAGCCGAAGTCGCCGCGTTCAACGAGATCGCGGTCGAGACCGGCTCCGCCAAGTGGGACGTCGCCGCGCTCAAAGTCGCCGTCGAGTAACCCGCGCCGCTCATCCCGCCCCTCGGTCGATGTTTCCGGCCCGCCCTCACCCGGCGGGCCGTTTTCATTTCCGTCCCGCACGCCCGCGTCCCCGTCCCAACCGAAGTCCCGTTTTCCTCGCCCTGGCTATCGCCCCCACCCGAGTTTCATCCCGCCTCCACTGGATACGATATGCTGAAGACACCATTCCGCTCCTCGCCCATCACCTGTAACCCAAAACCCATCACCCATCACCCATAACCTATCACCCATAACCCATCACCCATCCCTGCCATGCCCGCCAAGCACCGCATCTTCACGACCAGCGTCGCCGCCGTTTACCCGTATTACCTCGCCAAAGCGGAGAAGAAGGGCCGCACCAAGGCCGAGATCGACACCATCATCCGCTGGCTCACCGGCTACACCCAGCGCCAACTCGACGCCGCCCTCGCCAAGGGCACCGACTTCGAGACCTTCTTCCAAAACGCCCCCGCGCCCCACCCCGCACGCACCGCGATCAAGGGCCTGATCTGCGGCGTCCGCATCGAGGAGATCGCGGAGCCCACGATGCGCGAAATCCGCTACCTCGACAAACTCGTCGACGAACTGGCCAAGGGAAGACCCCTCGAAAAAATGCTCCGCACCTGACCCGCCCGGCACCCATCGCCCCCGTCCCCCGCCTTACGCGCCGCCGCACCCGCCGTCACAGCCGCCGTATCCGGATATTCCGCACCGCCGCCTTCGTCATGAAGGTCGCGATGCCCAGCGGCAGCGATTTCTGGATGTCGCCCGGCCGCAGCGAGAACTTCCGGCCCGCCGTCTCGAAATCGACGATCTTCTCCGCATCGAGCCAGATCTCCAGTTTCTCCTCGGTCACGCGCACCCGCAGCCGATACCAGCGCTCCAGGTCCACCGCCATGCCCTGCGTCGTCTCGTTTTCCGACGCGTCGTTGTTGTCGATGCTCGACACGCCCACGAGCGTGCCGCCCCAGCCGCCGAGGATCAGCGTCGCCGCCTCGCGCCCGATCGGAAACGTCAGCCCGCAGAAGAAATCGCCGCCCGCCAGCTTCATCGTCTCCAGCGCGATCTCGTAGTTCATCCGCGGCAGCTCGCCGCCGCGCGTCCACGTGATCCCGTTGAGCGTCGTGCCCGCCTCGATCACGATCGCCCCGCCTTCGCCGCGAAACGATTTCTCCAATCGCACCGTCGTCTCGCCTTCGAAGCCCGACTGCACCCAGCCGGCCATCGACTTCCCGTCGAACAACACCCGCTCGGCCTCCGGCGCCGCCGCCTTGGCCGTCGCATTCTGCTCCTTACCGGGCGCCGCCTTCGCCGCCGGCCGCGCCGCCTCCGCCGCGCCGGCCTCCGCCATGATCGCCATCAGCGTCGCCACCGCGACCGCCGCCGCCCCGCTCCAACCCGCACTCCGCACGCGTTTGTTCATCACCCTGCCTTACGCGGCCGGATCGCCGGCGCCAACCGCAATGTCGGTCCGCCGCCGTGCCGTTCGCCGGTGACGACCGGCGGAAAAAATCATCGCCAGCCCGCGGGCCGTGGCCACGCTCCCGCCCCGTGCGCGCTTCGATTGTCCCGCTTCGCTTCGCGTGGCCCCGCCCGGTTGTCGCCGCCGTCGCCGCCGTCCTCGGCTCCGCCGTCGCGCTTGGCCAGACGGTCGTGACGTGGAACGGCGGCTCCGGCTCCTGGCAGACCGCCGCCCTCTGGGCCGGCGCCACCGTTCCGACGCCCACCGACACCGCCGCCGTCGCGGCCGGCTCCGTCAGCATCGACGCGGCCACGTCCATCGCCGCGCTCACCTTTTCCGGCGGCACGGTCGGCGGCAGCTCCACGCTCACCCTCGCCGGCGCGGGCTCGACCTGGACCGGCGGCGGCCTCGTCGGCTCCGGCTCGCTCCTGGTCGGGCCGGCCGGATCGCTCGCGTTGTCCGGACCTTCCGCCAAGGACCTCTACCACGGCGGCAACGGCGCCGGCGGCCGCGTGTTGGACAATCACGGGACCGTCACCTGGACCGGCGACGGCGCGCTCCGCCTCGGTGACGGTGCCCAGATCGTGAACCGCGCCGGCGCCACCTTCACCGCGGGCAGCAACGCCGCGCTCGTCTACATCGGCTTCGGCAACGGCGGCTCCTTCACCAATCTCGGCACGTTCGTGAAATCCGGCGCCACCGGCACCACCACGCTCGCCCAACCCTTCGTCAACGTCGGCCTCGTCGACACCCGCGCCGGCACCGTCGCCTTCACCGCCGCCACCTCCGGCTCCGGCGAATTCCGCGCCGCCGCCGACACCGCCAACCGCTTCTCCGGCGGGGCCGCCTTCACGGACGGCGCCCGCTTCACCGGCGCCGGCGTCAACGAACTCGCCGCCGGCCACGCCTCCTTCGCCGGCTCCATTGGCTCGGCCAATCTCGTGTTCTCCGCCGGCACCTTCTCCGGCTCCGCCGCCCTCTCCGGCGATGTGCGCTGGACCGGCGGCAGCTTCGTCGGCGGCAACGAACTCTCCTTCCGCTCCGGCACGTTCTCCATCGACGGCTCCGCCACCCGCGCCCTCTACCACGGCTCCAACGGCGCCGGCGGCGCGATCCTCCGCCTCGAATCGCTCGCGCGGTGGACCGGCACCGGCTCCATCCTCGGCGGCGACGGCGCCGGCCTCCGCATCGCGTCCGGCGGCACGCTCGAGCTGCGCAGCGACGCCACGTTCGGCTACATCGGTTTCGGCCAAGGCCCCTTCATCGAAAACGCCGGCACCCTCCGCAAAGGCCCCCTGCCCGTCACCGGCCCGGCCGTCGCCGCCGCGCCGGGCACGAGCACGATCTCCGGCACCGCCGTCACCAACTCGGGCCTGCTCGACGTCCAGGCCGGCACCTTGCTGCTCTCGGGCTCCAGCCTCCAGTCTTCCGGCGAAGTCACCGTCGCGTCCGGCGCCGCGCTGGTGCTCGCCGCCGGCGGCGGATCAGTCGGCGGCGCCTCGGGCCGATTCACGCTCGCCACCGGCGGGACCCTGCGCCTCGAGGGCGGTGTTTTCGCCACCTCCGGCGCGAAATTCGTCGGCGGCGGCCTCACCGAGATTGCCGGCGGCACCCTTGCCGTCGGCGGCGATACCGCGGTCGGCGATGCGACCGCCGCCGGCCGCCTGAAACTCTCGTCCGGCGCTATCGGCGGCAGCGGTCGCCTCGCGGTCCGGCCCGGCGGCCAATTCACCTGGAGCGGCGGCTCCCTCCTCGGCACCACCGTGTTCGAGATCGAATCCGGCGCCGCCGCCCTCATCGAAGGCGCCGCCGACAAGACCCTCGCCCACGGTGCCAACGGCTCGGGCGGCCACACCTTCGCCAACTCCGGCTCCCTCGTCTGGTCGGGCACCGGCAATCTGCTGCTCGGCGACGGCGCCGCCGTCCGCAACGACGAGGGCGGGTTCTTCGAGATCCGCGGCGACGCCGAGTTCCGCTACGTCGGCTACGGCAACGTCGGCACGCTCACCAATTCCGGCCTCCTGCGCAAATCCGCCGGCACCCTCACCACCTTTCGCCAGCCCGTCTTCAATCCCAAGGGCACGCTCGAGGCCACCGCCGGAACGCTCGCTCTCGCCGGCGGCGGCTCCAGCTCCGGCACGTTGCGCGCGACCGGCACCGGCCTGATCGCCGTCACGCAGCCCTACACGCTCACCGGCGGCGCCATCCTCGGCTCCGGCGGCGTCCGCATCACCTCGGACCTCGCCGTCAACGGCCCCACCGCCGTCGGCAACGCCACCCAGACCGGCCGCCTCGCCCTCGCGCCCGGCGGCAGCCTCGGCGGGGGCGCCCCGCTCACCGTCGGCGACGACAGTCGCTTCGACTGGACCGGCGGCAGGCAGCTCGGCACCGGGTCGACCGTCATCACCGCCGGCGGCATCCTCGCGATCAACGGCCCCGATGCGAAAATCCTCGCCCACGGCAACAACGGCTCCGGCGGCCGCACCCTCGAGAACTTCGGCACCGTCACCCTCAACGGCTCCGGCGCGCTGCTCGGCGGCGACGGCGCCACGATCCTGAACCGCGAAACCGGCGTCATCGTCCTCGGCGGCGACACCTCCGCCGGCTTCGCCGGCTACGGCAACACGCCCGTGCTGCACAACGCCGGCTCCCTCGTGAAAAACGGCTCCGACGGCACCTTCACGTTCGCCGGATTCCCGGTCGACAACACCGGGCTGGTCCAGGTCGCGCAGGGCACCCTCGCCCTCAACGCCGGCGGCACGTCCAACGGCGGCACCTTCGATCTCGCGGTCGACACCGTGCTGCGCTTCGGCAGCGCCTACAGCTTCACCGAATCGTCCCTCGCCGGCGCCGGCCGCTTCGAGGTGGCCGGCGCGGTGCTCACGTTCCTCGGCTCCGGCAACCATCTCGAGGGCACCCTCGCGCTCTCCGCCGGCGGCACCCTCGCCGGTTCCGGCACTCTGGCCGTCACCGGCACCCTCCAATGGCTCGGCGGTTCGATGATCCAGTCCGGCATCACCCGGATCGACTCCGCCGGCACGCTCCTGCTCTCGGGCGACGACACCAAATTCCTCTTCCACGGCAACAACGGCTCCGGCGGCCGCACCGTCGACAATGCCGGCCTGCTCGCCCTCTCCGGTCGCGGCGACCTCAAGTTCGGCGACGGCGCCGGCCTCCGCAATCGCGCCGAAGGCATCGTCGACCTGCGCTCCGACGCCGGCCTCGCCTTTGCCGGGTTCGGCAACGGCGGCTTCGTCGACAATGCCGGGCTTTTCCAGAAATCCGCCGGCACCTTCACCTCCGTCGGCGGCGTGACGTTCGTCAACCAGTCGACCGGCGAGATCGCGGCCCGGTCGGGCGCCCTGGTCTTCGACGACACCTTCACCAATCGCGGCGGGCTCATCCATGCCGACCGCGGCGCGCTGGTCCGCTTCGGCGGCGGCACCACCACCCGCACCTTCGAAGCCGGCACCCGGTTCGGCGGTTTCGGCGAGACCCAGATTGTCGCCGGCACCACCGTCCTCAACGGCGCCTTCACCGCGTCCAACCTCCTCGTCGCGGCCGGCACCCTCGCCGGCGAAGCCCCCGTGCTCCACGGCTCCATGGCCTGGACCGGCGGCCGCTGGATCGGCTCCGGCCAGTTCACCGTCGCCGGCGACGCCGTCCTCGTCCTCGACGGCCCCGAAAACAAATTCCTCCAGCACGGCAGCAACGGCAGCGGCGGCCGCCAACTCGTGAACGAGGGCCAGCTCGTTTTCCAAGGCACCGGCTCCCTCCTCCTCGGCGACGGCGCCGGCCTGCTCAACCGCCACGGCGGCC
>JBILLY010000942.1:0-2520 GCA_044375835.1 Opitutaceae bacterium | reverse complement strand
CCCGCCACGGCGCTGAGAAAGCCGACGCCGGCGGGGAGCACGGCGACGTTCCAGGCGACGCCGTCGTCGGACCAGGAGGCGGTGGCGGGGATGGCGGCGCCGGCGGCGCCGAGACCGACGGCGGCGAAGCGGCGGCCGTCGTGAGCGAGGCCGCGGGGGAAGTGGGAGTTGGGGATGCCGGTGCCGCGCGTCCAGGTCACGCCGTCGGCGGAGCTGAGGTTCACGCCGTTGTCGCCGACGACGAAAAATTTTCCGCCGACATACAGGGCGGCGTAGAGGGACTGCGTGACGCCGCCGGTGCGCTGCGTCCAATCGACGAGGGGATCGGCGACGGCGAGCGACAGGGTCCGGGCGGCGATGCCGCCTTTGCCGTCGTGGGCGGAGACGCGGAGCTGGTGGGTGCCGCCCTTGGTGAAGCGGCGGGTGATGTTGTTGAGGTTGGGCTGGAGCGTGCCGTCGCCGAAATCCCAGCGGAAGTAGACGGAGTCGCCGTCGGGGTCGGTGGCGGAGGCGTTGAAGATGAGGTTGGTGCGGGCGCGGAGCGGGCCGGCGGGGGCCTCGGCGACGAGCATGGGGTCGCGGTTGCCGTCGACGGCGCCGAAGGCGACCTGGACGTCGATGTATTCGCCGGGGCCGGTGCCGCCGACGGCGAGGGGCTTGATGGTGACGCCGGCGTCGGGGTCGACGAAGGCATCGCCGAGGCGGAGCGGGGCGTCGTTGGCGTTGCCGGAGGAGCCGGGCGTGGCGTCGACGAGGTAGCTGCCGGCGGTGCTGGTGGTGAAGCGCGGGGCGCGGCCGATGCCCCAGTGCAAGATCACGCCGCGGCGAAGGCGGTCGAGCTGGGCGCTGTTGAAGGCGGTGGGACCGAACTGGCGGTGCTCGACCCAGTATTCGTAGCCGAGGTCGGCGGGGGCGATTTTCAGGGCGCGGAGGCCGGCGGCGTCCTTGTGGTCGTGGCGGGCGAGGCGGAAGGTGCCGGCCGCGGTGACGGTGGTGATGTCGGCGGGGTCGAGGTAGCCGATCTTGGCTTTCTGCGGGGCGTTGAAGTGGTTGTTGGTGCTGGAGCCGGAGCTGCCCATGGCGTCGAAGACATCGCCGTATTCGACGTGGGCGCCGGCGCCGACGGCGGTGTTGCCGGCGGGGAGCCAGTAGTGGGAGTGGGAGAGGCCCTGGGTGTGGCCGAGTTCGTGGACGACGGTGCCGGCGGAAACGTTGCCGTTCATGCGGACCTGGGGGCCGGTGAGCTGGGCTTGGCCGCCGAAGGAGTAGGCGGGCATGCGTTTGAAGACGACGATCCAGCGGTCGTAGCGGTCGGGGTTGTAGGTGCCCGCGTCGCCGTTGGCGGCATCGTAGGCTTTGGCGAGGACGGCGGCATCGGCCTGGAGCGTGCCGGCGGAGGTGCTGGAAGCGTTGTAGATGCTCTTCTCGCGCGGGAGGCGGAGGGTGGCGGGGAGCGTGGTGAAGCTCATGGTCGTCTTGCCCTGCGAGACGTTGGCGTAGAAGTCGCCCACGATGGTGTTGGTGGCGGCGATCTGATCGGCGGTGGCGGCGGCGCCGGGGTCGTCGGAGAAATCGACCTGCACCCAGAGCACGCGTTTGGCGCCGAGGATCCAAGGCGTGTTGGCGGCGGTGGCGGGCGCGGCGGGATCGGCGGGGCCGGAACCGCCGTCGTCGAGGACGGCGACGTGCGGGCCGACGCGGGACTCGGCGGCGACGAGTTCGCGCTCGAGGCGCGCGAGGGCGGCTTCATCGGGGAGGACGACGACCTCGGGGCCGACGGCGACGGCGAGGGCATCGGTGTCGAGGCCGCGGGCGGCGAGTTCGGCGGCGTCGAGGCGGCGGAAGGGGGCGTCGGCGAGCGCGAGGCGTTCGTCGACGGCGATGCCGTGGAGCGGGAGGCCGAATTTCGTGTGCTGCGCGGTGCGGCGGCCGAAGACGGCGGCTTCGAAACGCTCGTCGCCGACGACGACCGTGCGGTCGATGCGGGTGATGAGGCCGAAGCAGGAGGCGGCGACCTCGAGGGTGCCGCGGCGGTCGAGGCGGCGCTCGAGGAGCGCGGCGATTTCGGCCGGCAGGCCGGCGCGCTGGCCGGCGGCGAGCGCGAGGTCGAGGGCGAGCGCGGGATCGGCGGGGATGAGGTCTTTCAGCGCGGCGCGGCGGGCCGCGGCGAGGTCGAGGCCGGCGGCGAGGAGCGCGGGGCGGACGGAGTCGGGCGCCTGTTGCCACGTGTCGAGCCAGGTGCGGAACAGCGTCGCGCGCGATTCGGCGGCGGCGCGCAGCGCGGCGACCGGGGTGTCGGCGCGAAGATCCGACGGCGCGGTCGGCGCGCCAGCCGCGACGGGCTGAAACGGCAGGCGCGCGGACGCACCGGGCGGGACGGCGGGCGGCAGCGCGGACGCGGGCGACGCGGCGGTCGCGCGGGGCGAAGACGCGGAAGCGGAGCGGAACGACGGCGCGACACGGAGAGCGACGGCGACGGTCGCGACCAAAACCAGCGCGGCGGTCAGCGCGCGCAAACGG
>JBILLY010000941.1:0-2521 GCA_044375835.1 Opitutaceae bacterium | reverse complement strand
GGAAGGTGGGAAATCGGAAAGGCGGGAAATCGGGAAACGCCGAAAGCGGGGAAGCGGGTCAGAAGACGCGGATGAGGGAGCGTTGGCCGACGTCGACGAAGGCGCCGGTGCCGGGGGCGGGGCGGAGGGCGCGGCCGGTTTCGTCGAAAGTGCCGAGGGCTGAGGGGTCGGCGCGGAGCGGGGCGTAGAAGACGCGGGTGTCGGAGTCGAAGGCGAGGCCGGGGCCGGCGGGCGCGGCGAGGGTGAGTTCGCCGAGGCGGGCGCCCTGAAGATCGTGCCGGATGACGCGGCGGCCGTCGGCGGCGAGCACGAGGAGTTGGTCGCGCGCGACATCGAAGGCGATGCCGATGGGCGGGGCGGTGTGGCCGGCGAGGTCGAAGCGACGGAGGAGTTTGCCGTAGCGGGTGACCGCGTAGACGGCGGGCGGTTCGCCGGCGGGGGCGAGGAAGAAGAGGTGGCCGTCGCGGGGGCGGAGCGCGAGGTCGCCGCCGCCGGAGGCGGGCAGGCCGTCGACGGCGAACTCGCGCTTGATCGCGCGGGCGGGGCGGTCGACGACGCGGATGGCGTTGCCGGGGGCGAGGCGCAAAAAGAAGTGGTCGGTGAACGGATCGTAGGCGAAGCCGGTGACGGTGTCGTCGGCCGCGAGGAAGCCCGGGACGGTGGCGGTGGTGCCGTTGCCGTGGTCGCGGACGACGCGATCGACGCCGCGGCCCTCGAGCGAGTAGACGTGGAGGGGGCCCGGGGTGGCGCAGCCGCCGGCGAAGAGCGCGGCGATGAGCAGGAGGGGTGCAAGCGCGGCGGGCGGGGATGACGTGCCGAGCGGCGGACGGTCGGAGGGGGCCGGGCCGGAGGAAAATGTCGGGAGCGCAGGTGCGGGCGCGGCGGGTTTTCGCGTTGAGTCCGGCGCGGGCCGTGACGTGACTGGCGGGGTGAAAGTGGCGTTGATCAGCGGCACGAGCATTGTGAAGTCCACGTTGTTCTCGGCGTGGGAGGTGCGCACGGTCGAGACGAAACACGGTGTCGTGACGGTGCGGATGCGCGGCGAGCACGCGGTGTTGAACCGGCACGGGTCGGCTGTGCCGGTGCCGGCGCATGCGATCAACCATCGCGCGAATTTGGCGGCGCTGGCGGAGCTGGGCTTTGCGGACGTGGTGGCGCTGAACTCGGTGGGCTCGCTGCGGCCGGAGCTGACGCCGGGGACGTTTGTGTCGTGCAGCGACTACGTGGGGCTGGCGGTGGGGCCGTTGACGCTGGGCGGGGCGGAGCCGGTCGCGGGGGCGCCGGGCGTGGCGAACAACCTGATCCCTCGGCTGGTGGCGGAGCTGGCGCCGGAGTTCATGGTGCGCACGGGAAAAATCTATGTGCAGACGCGCGGGCCGCGTTTCGAGACGAAGGCGGAGATCGCGATCATCCGGCATTGGGGCGACGTCGTGGGCATGACCCTGGCGCACGAGGCGGACATCGCGACGGAGCTGGGGCTGCGCTACAACAGCGTCGCGCTGGTGGACAATTTTGCGAACGGGCTGGTCGGGACCGACATCGACTACGCGCGCTTCAAGGAGCTGGTGGCGGACAACCAGGAGCGGGTGGACCGGTTCGTGGCGCGGGTCTTCGAGATTCTGGGGTGAGCGGGCGCGGGGAGAACCCGGTGCGGGCCGACCTTGCCGGGCCGACCGCGCACGGCTGAGCGCCCGGTGTCCAGAGCGCAGAGCCGAGAGTCCGGAGACCGGAGTGCGGAGAGGCGCTTCGAGGCGCGGGGCGGAGGATTTTGTTTCTCCCGGGACGCGGGATCGCGTGTGCTCGCGGGCCTATGAAGACCATCGGCGTGATCGGGCTGGGCATCATCGGGAGCGCGTGGGCGCGGCACTATGCGGCGGCGGGGCGACTGGCCGGGGCGTGGAACCGGACGCCGCAGCCGGACTTCCCGGCGTGGAAGGCGACGGCGGCGGAGGTGGCGCGCGCGGCGGACGTGGTGCAGATCGTGGTGGCCGATCCGGCGGCGGTGCGCGCGGTGCTGGCGGCGATCGCGCCGGAGCTGGGCGCGGGCAAGATCGTGGTGCAGTCGAGCACGATCGATCCGGCGGGCAGCGCGGAGTTCCGCGCGACGACGACGGCGCGCGGGGCGCGCTACCTCGAGGCGCCGTTCAGCGGGAGCAAGCCGGCGGCGGAGCAGCGGCAGTCGGTGTATTTCCTCGGTGGAGACGCGGCGACGATCGCGGAGGTCGAGCCGTTGCTGGCGCTGGGGTCGGCGCACCGTTTCACGATCGGCACGGCGGAGCAGGCGGCGGCGTTCAAGCTGGCGACGAACCTGAACGTGGCGGCGCAGATGCAGGGGCTGGCGGAGGCGCTGACGCTGGCGCGGAGCGCGGGGATCGCGGACGAGACGTTCTTCACGGTGCTGGCGCGGCACACGAGCTACTCGCCGCTGGCGAAACTGAAGGAGCCGAAGCTGCGGGCGGGGGATTTTGCGCCGCAGTTTTCGGTGAAGCACATGCACAAGGACATGCGGCTGGCCTCGGGG
>JBILLY010000940.1:0-2523 GCA_044375835.1 Opitutaceae bacterium | reverse complement strand
CCCTTCTCGATGCGGTCGAGGAGCACACGGTTCATCTGGGCGACGAGGTCGTTTTGACTGCGGGCGAGCTTGGTTTCCCCGAGGTCGGTGAGGACCGCTTTGAGCATCTGGGTTTCGGTGATGCGGGGATTGAGGATGAGGGCGGTGTCGTAGTGGGCGGGGTCGAGTTCGTTGAGGAAGCGGCGGCAGAGGGTGGTCTTGCCGCAGCCGACTTCGCCGACGAGCACGATGAAGCCTTTTTTCTCGTGCACGCCGTATTTCAGGTGCTGCAACGCGTCCTGGTGGGTGGGGCTCAGATAGAGGAAGCGCGGGTCGGGCGTGATGTTGAACGGCATCTCCCGAAACCCGTAGAAACTCTGATACATGGACGTGGGCGGGACCGTGGCCACGGGGGGGGCAAAACGCACGCCCAATCTCGCCGGTGCGCGGAGGGGAAACGCGGATTGAAATCTCCTTTACTCCGCCGCGGGGCGCAGGGTTGATCGCGCTCCGGCATGAATCCGCGCAACAAGAACCTGGTGCTCCTGCTCTATGCGGTGCTGTTGTCGGGTTTCGGGATCGGCGGCGGGTCGTTTTTCATCGAGGCGCGGTTGGAGTATCGCGCGTTGAAGGACAAGGAGGCGGCGGCACAGCGCAGTCTGGAGGCCGCGCGGCTGCGGCTGAAAGAGCAGGAGACCTACCTGGAGCGGCTGCGGACGGATCCGGTGCTGGTCGAGCGCGTGATCCGCGAGCGCGGTTACGGCCGGCCGGGGGAGATCGTGTTCCGGTTCGACGGCGGGCGCTGAGCCGGGACCGGCGCCGGGGCGAAGCGGACCGCGGATCAATTTTCATGTCGTCATCCACATTGATCGAAACCTTCCAACGGGCCGGGCAAGGCCAGGTGTTCGCCTTTTTCGAGGCGCTGAACGAGGCGGAGCGGGCGCAGTTGCTCGCGGAAGCGGCGGAGATCGATCTCGCGGAGATCGCGCACCTGACGCGCACGCTGCTGGCGAAGGGCGCGGCGGCGGGGGCGGAGATCGCGGATCTCGCGCCGGCGCCTTACGAGAAGCGGCCGGAGCACGGCGGCGACGCGGCGGCGTGGAGCGCGGCGCGCGACGCGGGGGAAGCGGCGCTGCGCGCGGGGCGGGTGGCGGCGTTCACGGTGGCGGGCGGGCAGGGGACGCGGCTCGGCTACGACGGGCCGAAAGGGACCTTCGCGGTGACGCCGGTGCGCGGGTTGTCGCTCTTCCAGGTGTTTGCCGAGAAGATCCGCGCGGCGGGGCTGCGCTACGGCCGGCCGCTGCACTGGTTCATCATGACGAGCCACGCGAACCACGCGGCGACGGAGGCGTTTTTCGCGGCGCACGGCTACTTCGGCCTCGAGCGCGGGCGGGTGCATTTCTTCCGGCAAGGCCGGATGCCGGCGGTGGATTTCAACGGCAGGATTTTGCTCGAGACGCGGAGTTCGATCGCGCTCTCGCCGGACGGCCACGGCGGCTCGCTGCGGGCGTTGGAGCGCAGCGGCGCGCTCGACCTGATGGCGCGCGAAGGCATCGACACGCTGAGCTACTTCCAGGTCGACAACCCGCTGGTGCGCTGCATCGACCCGGCGTTCATCGGCTGGCACCTGCTGGGGCGGTCGGAGATGTCGAGCAAGATGGTGCCGAAGGCGTATCCGGAAGAGAAGGTCGGCCTCTTCTGCCGGCAGCGCGGCAAGACGGTGGTGGTCGAATACTCCGACCTGCCGATGGCGCGGCAGCGGGAGACGGAGGCGGACGGCACGCTGCGCTTCCTCGCCGGGAGCATCGCGATCCACCTGCTCGACCGCGAGTTCGTGCGCCGGATGGCGACGGGCGGCGACGGCGTGGCGCTGCCCTTCCACCGGGCGGACAAGAAAATCCCCACGGTGGACGCGACGGGTGCGCCGGTGAAACCGGAAAAGCCCAACGGCGTGAAGTTCGAGCTCTTCGTGTTCGACGCGCTGCCCTTCGCGGCCAACCCGGTCGTGATCGAGACGCTGCGCGCGGACGATTTCTCGCCGGTGAAGAACGCCGACGGCGTGGACTCGCCGCAGACCTGCCGCGACGACCAGCGGCGGCAGTTCGCGCGGTGGCTGCGGGCCAACGGCGCCGCGGTGGCGACCGATGCCACGGGGCTGCCGGCGGTGAACCTCGAGGTGTCGCCGCTTTTCGGTTACGACGAGGCGTCGTTTGCCGACGCGTGGAAAAAACTGTCGCCCAAGCCGGCCGTCGGTGACGGTCTGGTGCTGGGCTGATCCGGCCCCTCCGATCCGCGCCACCGCGCACAACATCCGCCCGCCTCCTTCCGCATTCCAATTCCATGACGACCCTTGACCGCATCGCCTCCGCCACGAAGTCCGGCCAGCTGCTGCCGAGCACGGCGGAGAACATCGCCGCATTTCTCGCGGCCAAGCTGCCCGCGTGGGCCGAGCAGAGCATCGAGCAGCTCGCGACCGCGGGCGCGTGGGGCGAACTGAACGACCGGTTCTACCGCTTCCTCGAGTTCGGCACGGGCGGCATGCGC
>JBILLY010000937.1:0-2529 GCA_044375835.1 Opitutaceae bacterium | reverse complement strand
CGCGCCACACGCCGTCGAGGCGAACGGCGGATTCGACCGTGGTCCGGACGGCAGATCGCGGCGGAGCAAGCGCGACCGCGACGCGAAACACAGGCGTCAACAGCAGCAGCAGGGCGATGCCGGAGAGCTCTGCGACCGGCAGCGGCAACTCCGCCGAAGCGATCTCCAGCCGGATCTCGCGGTCGCGGGCCGCCGGGGCCCGGCGCGCGACGTTGGCGGCGTGCGCGAGGGCTTCGCCGAGCAGCGCGGCCGAATCGTCGCGCCGGCCGTAGGCAACATCGAAGAACCGGTCTGCGGCGGTGATGGCGGCGTCGGCCGAGCGGCGCGCCTCCTCGAGATTCCGCAGCAGCGGCACCAGCGCCGGGTCGAGGCGGGCTTTCTCGCCAAGCTGAAGCGTGGCGCCGACGAGGTGCGCGTGGATGACCGAAAGGAACCCGGACGTTTGCGCGAGGATGTCGCGGGTGGAGTCGGAGGCCGTGGCCTCGATGTCGCGCTCGAGCCGAGCCGCGTCGAGGTCGGCGGCGACCGTGGCGGAGTGCAGAGCGAGGCCGCGGGTGCGGCGGCGCGCGCGGGTGCGCTCGATCCAGCCGGGCAGACGGGCTTCGAACCCGGCGCGGTCGGGGAGGGGCTTCGGCACGAACTCCAGCACCTGGAGGGGGATGGCGCGGCGGAGATTTTCTTCCGTATCGAACGCGCTGAGGATGACGAAACCGAGGTCCGGATCGGCGGCGGAGGCGGCCTCGATGAATGCAAATCCGTCCATTTCGGGCATGTGCAGATCGACGAAGCAGAGATCGAACGCGCGCGCGCGAATCCGCGCGAGTGCCTCGGCCGGGCGCAGGAAGGAGACGAAATCGCAATCGGGCCCGAGCCGGAGCCGCACGGCGGAGTGGATCGGTCGCTCGTCGTCGAGCAACGCGATGCGGGGCGGGAGCAAGTCGGCGGGATGCGGGGGCATGGGCGGGCGGTGCGGCGGGAGCGGAAGCAGGGGCGACTGGAAACGCGGAATCAGGCGCGGGGCGGAGGGAGGTCCGGCGCGGCGGGGATCAGCGAAGCGGCGGGAGCGGGCGAAGCGGCGGGAAGGTCGACCGCGAACGTGGTGCCGCGGGGCCCAGTGGAGGCGATGCGGACGGTGCCGCGGTGGAGGTGCGCGATTTTCTCGACGATGGCGAGTCCGAGGCCGAAGCCGCGGATATCGTCGCCGAATTGCTTGGTGGTAAAGTAGGGCTCGAAAATGCGCGGTAGGTTCTCCGGCGGGATGCCGGACCCGGTATCGGAAACTTCGAGACGCACGAATCCGGCCGGAAGACCGAGGGCGCGCAGCGTTACGACACCGCCGGCTGCGGAGGCGTCGAGGGCGTTTTGGACAAGGTTGGCGAGCAGGCGCTGCAGGAGGACGCGGTCGCCGGCCAGCGCGACGGGAGCGGGCAGAGCGAGGGCGATGTCGACCCCGCGGGCGTGCGCCTGGGTGCGGACGGCGTCGTGGACGAGCCGGAAAACTTCGGCGACGTCGAGCGGTTCGAGCCGCGGCTGGAGGCGGCTGGAGAAAAAATGTGCCTCGCGCACGTAGTCGGTCATGAGGCGCACGGAGCGACGCGCGTCGCGGTAGACCTCGCCTTCGGGGGTGCCCGGGGCAAAGCGGCCCTCGGTGTGGACGAGGAACGCGGAGATGGGCGTGATGAGGTTTTTGAGATCGTGGGCGAGCCCGCGGGACATGAGCGCAAGGTGGGCCATGCGGGCCTCGAGGGCGGCCTGGGAGGCAAGGCGGGCGCGGGCGAGCAGACTGGCGACGAGGTCGGCGATGTTTTGGAGACGCTGGACTTCGCCGAAGGTGTAGGGGCGGCCGGACTGCTTTTCGCCCAGGCCGAGCACGAGGGTCGGGCCGGTGCGGGCGGCGGAGGCGGGGACAATCGCATGGAGGCGGTGTTCGCGAAGGAAGGACTGGAGGTCCGTGATCGCGACCGACGGTCGAGTGCGGAGGAGGGATTCATGGGTAGCCCAGCCGATTTCGGCGAGTGTTTGCAGGCCGGGTCGGGCCGGGTCGGCGGCGACTTCGCCGGCGAGCAAGGCGGGCGCCGCGAGAAACGCAACGGGTGTGCCATACTCCTCGCGCAGGAGGGCGGTCGTGGCATGGGCGACGGCGGACGGATCGGCGGCAGTTTCGGTGGCGGCCAGCAGCCTTTGCCGGAGGTGGTGCAGCTTGGAACGGTGATCGAGGCCGAAGCGCCGGCGCAGGGTGGTCTCGGCGGCGAAGGCGAGAATGGCGGCGAGGAGCAGCAACGCGGCGGCCGGGGACGTCGCGATGCGGCCGAGGTCGTGCCAGCGCAGAATCGCAAAGGCGGCGGCGAAGAACGCGGCGAGCGCGAGCACGCGCGGGGCGAAGGCGAGCAGGGCGTCGCGGGCGTCGAAGATCCGGCGGTTGGCGATGGCCCAGGCGGCGACGAGATAGGAGACTATGACGACGACGTGCGTGACGGGACGTAGAAAGTCACCCCATGCAATTGGCCGAATTAGGGCTGTTAGGGTCAT
>JBILLY010000938.1:0-2529 GCA_044375835.1 Opitutaceae bacterium | reverse complement strand
CCGACGGTCTGCCCACCCGCAGCGACGCCCTCCCGAGGGACGGCGAAGTCGAGGAAGGCCACCGCGTCCGCTTTTTCGAAATCGCCCAGAAACAACTCCCTCCCCGCATCCCCGTCAGCACGATCCTGTTTCCGATGCTCACCGGCGACCCGACCGCCCCCGGCATGTTCTGGGAACTCGCCAACGCCACGCGCGGCGCGCTCGTCAGCCCCGCCAAATCCTGGCCCGACACATGATCAAACGCCGCCAGGCCCAGGTCTTCAGCCTCTCGTTTCTCGACTGCATCTGCTGCGGCTTCGGGGCGATCATCCTGATTTTCATCCTCAGCGTCGACTCGCGCGAAAAGGAGAAAATGGAAGTCCTGCTCGAGGTGCAGCGCCAGATCGTGGAAAAGGCCGCCGCCCTCACCAAGATCGAGGCCGCCGCCATCGACCTCAACAAAGAGCGCCAGCGGGTCGACAAACTCGTCGGCGAGACGCGCCTGAAACAGGAAAATCTCCTCGCACTCATCGACGATCTCGACCGCGGCCTCCAGCGCGAGAAACGCGGCCAGGAAGCCCTGCTCGTCGACATCGACGAACTCAAAAAAGAAATCGCCGCGCGCCAGAAGAAGCCGGATCACGACATCGTCCTCAAGGACGTGAAACCCGCTCCCATCGGCCTCCCGATCGGCAGCAACTACATCGCCATCATCGTCGATACCTCGGGCTCCATGCGCGACCCCAACCACGGCGGCCTCCTCCCCATCGTCATCCGCACCATCGACACCGTCCTCGACTCGTATCCCGACATCAAGGGTGTGCAGCTCATCGACGGCGACGGCCGCTTCATCCTCGGCCGCCGCGGCACCGGCACCGCCGCTTGGCTGCCCGACAACCGCGACACCCGCGAGACGATGAAGCGCACGCTTCGTCGCTACGAACAGGATACGGTCTCCAATCCCGTGCCCGGCATCTACAACGCCATGCGGTTCCTCTTCGACCGCGAGAACCCCGAAATGCGCATGGGCATTTTCGTCTTCGGCGACGAATTCAACTCCTCCGACGCCGCCGATGTCGTCCTCCGTCGCCTCGAGGAACTCAACCCCGCCGACGACCAGGGCAACCGCAAGGTCGTGATCAACGCCGTGGGCTTCCCCACGACGATCCGCTACCAGTTCTCGATGTTCAACACCGGCCTGCGCTTCGCCAACCTCATGCGCACGGTCACCTACCTGCACGGCGGCGCCTTCATCGCCCTGCAGGATATTTGAAGCGCTCGCCGCTGGCGGCCCGCGGCGACCCGGCCTCGTCTAGCGCCCCGCGCCCGGGAGCTTCGTGCGGAAAACCGGCACGGGACGCGGCGCCGACGGGCCGCTCTGCACCCGGCCCCACCCGGCGTTGCCGACGAAAAACAACTCGCCGCGACCGGACCAACACGCCGCCGCCGGCGCGCTCATCGCCAGATGCCCGGCCTCCAGCACCGTCAACCGCGACACCGCCGCCCCTCCCGGTTCCAAGGTTGCCCGCAACACCCGGGTCGGCCGCGTCTCGCCCTGGAGCACATAAACCGACTCCCCGTCGCCCGTGAGTCCGGTCAGCCCGGTCAGCGACCCGTTCGCCGGCAACTCGATCGCGCCTGCGTTCCCGTTGGCTGGATCCACGCGATGCAATCCGCTCGTCTCGTCCCCCACGATGACCGTCCCATCCGCGAGCACGGTCACGCCGCGCGGCGCCAGCCACTCCGCGTCGCTCGCCGCGCGCTCCGGTTTCCCGCCGCCGTCCCGCAATCGCCACAAGCACCGCGCCGCCCGGTCGGCGACCCACACCGCGTCGTCCGGCGCCACCGCCACGCCGCGCAGTTCGTGTGTTTCGTTCTCCGTCGGGGCAAACGCCCACACCCGCCGCACGACGCCCGTCGCCGCATCCAACTCGACCAGATTCGACCGCCCGGCCGTGGCCCCGTCGCTGCCCGCCATCCCGGGCAACGCCGCCGTCGCCGCCCACACGGCGCCGCGCCGCTCGTCCCACGCCAGCCCCGTGACACCGAGCAGGTCGTCCGTCTCGGCCGAAAATCGCCGCAGCGCTCCGTCCTTGGCGCGCACCCACACCGCCCGTCGCACCCCGTCGCCGAAATAAAGTTCACCGGTCGCCGGGTCGGCCGCCATCGCCTCGATCGCCCCCGTGACGTCGCGGAGCGAAAACGCCACTTCGCCGCCGCCGCGCGGCAGCAGGTTTGCGGTCAACACCTTCGCCACGTCCTGGTAGTCCTTGCGCCCCCGCAACGCCGCCGGGAACTCCGTCAACGCTCCGGCCGGGTGCAACCCTGCCGCCGCGATCCGCCGCAACGCCGCCACCGCGTCGTCCGCCCGATCCGCCGCCGCCAGCGCCGCCGCCCGCTGCGCGTGGAATTCGGGGTTGTCCGGGCGCAACTCCGCCGCCTCCGTTGCCTTGGCGATCCAGCCATCCGCATCCCCGGCGCGTCGCGCGACCTCGGCCTCGCGACTGAGCAGGAGCGCCCGTGCCCAAGTCCCGCCGTCGGCCGCCCGGC
>JBILLY010000088.1:0-10620 GCA_044375835.1 Opitutaceae bacterium | reverse complement strand
CCAGGAAGCCTTCCTCAACCGCGCGTATCCGTTTTTCCCCCGCACCGCCTCCGCCGATTCGAGCGCCCTCCGCTTCGCCCACCGCTACATCCCCACGAGCACGCTCGGCGGCGACTTTTTCGATGTGCTCCAGCTGTCGGACTCCCGCTGCGGCGTGCTGGTCTGCGACGTCATGGGCCACGGCGTGCGCGCCGGCCTGCTCACGGCCCTGATCCGCGGGGTCGTCGAGGAAGTCGGCGCCCACTCCGGCGACCCGACGCAGGTCGTCGCCGAGATCAACCGCAGCCTCATGCCGATCGTCGAGCAGACGGGCCAACCGATCTTCGCGACCGTCTTCTTCGGCCTCATCGATCTCGACGCCGGCACCCTCGTCTACGCCAACGCCGGCCACCCGCCCCCGCTCGTCCGCTCCGCCTCCGGCGACGCCGTGCTCCGCCTCGCTCCGGCCGACCCCGAACCCGCCGCCGGGCTCATCGCGGATTTCCCTTACTCGCGCCTCAGCTGCGAATTCGCACCCGGCGCCCTCCTGCTCGGCTACACCGACGGCGTGCTCGAAGCGGCCGACACTTCCGGCCAGATGTTCGGCGAGGCCCGCCTGCGCGCGCTGGTCGGCGCCTCCCGCGGGCAGACCTGCGCCGAACTGCAGAGCGCTCTCATCGCCGCGGTGCAGGCCCACAGCGGGCACGCCGATTTCGACGACGACGTCTGCCTGGTCGCCGTCGAGTCCCGCGAGTGCAGCGACATGCCGAAATCGTGACCTGCCGTCCCTCGTTCCTTGCCGTTGTAGCCCTGCTCGTGAGAGCAGGGACCGACGGGAGATTGCGTGGCAAACGGCCCCGACTCCCACGCGGGGTTACGTTGATCCTTCAGCTGTCCCGTTCTTGAAGGGTCGCTGCGCCAGGGCAAATCGCCGCCGCGCCGGTCAACGCACCGGTTTGAGGTCGAGGTGGTGGAAATCGAAACTGAAATCCGTGAGCGGCGAGATCGCCTCCATCTTCACCGCGTCGACCTTTCCGTCCGGATCGAGGCCGAAGGTCGCCCAGGCGTCCGCATTCAGCGAACGATCCCGCCAGCGCACGATGTAGGTCGTGTGCTGCCAGTGCTCCAGATCGCCGATCAGCAGCGGCGTCCGGCTGAAACGCAGTTCCAGTTTTCCGGCCGTCTCCGCCACGATCACGTCGCCATACCACCCGTCCCGGTAGGTCGCCGCCAAGGCCTTCGGCGCGACCGCCGGCTTCGCCGCCGCGTCGCGCGCCGCCACGTGCTTCGCCCAGCTTTCGTCGGCCCGCTTCTGACCCTGCGCGACCGCGTCCGCGTAGCCCGCGATCCAATCCGTCGGCGCGAAGCCCAGATACGCATCGAGCACCCGCCAGACGACCGACTGGAACGCCGCGCCCGCTTCCTGGTTGGTCAGCACCACGACGCCGAGGTTGAGCCCGGGCACCAGCGCCGTCCGCGATACCATGCCCGGCCAGCCGCCCGTGTGGGATACCACTTGGTGTCCGCGGTAGTCGGATACATTCCACCCCAGCGCGTAGCCGAGAAAGTTGGGCCTCAACGGCGCCAACGCGGGCACGGTCGGCTCGCTGATCCGCATCGGCGTCACGATCGACCACATCTCCCGGCTCTGCGCAGCGCTGAAGATCCGCAGCGCCGGCTTGCCGTCCGCCGCCGGCAGCTCGCCGCGGCCGAGTTGCAGCCGCATCCACTTCGTGAGGTCGTGCACGCTCGCGTAGATGCCGCCCGCCGGCGCGTTGTTCGCCCACGACATCGCCGGCACCGGCTTCAGGTCCTTGAAGTTCTCTTTGGCGTGTCCGGCGGCCACGTTGTTCGCATCGGTCGCCTCGACCGCGCCCACGCGCGCGTCCGTCATGCCGAGCGGCAGAAAAATCCGCTCCCGCAGAAACTGCTCCCACGGCCGCCCCGCCACCTGCTGCACCACGAGCCCGACGACGGCGTAGAGGATGTTGTCGTAGGCGTAGGCGCTGCGGAAACTCTTCGCGAGCGGCACGTGCCGCAGCCGCCGCACCACTTCCTCGGTCGAGTAATCCGTCGCCGGCCAATACAGCAGGTCGCCCGCGCCGAGCGCCAGACCGCTGCGGTGCACCAGCAGGTCGCGGATGCGCATCTCCCGCGTCACGTAGGGATCGCTCATCGCGAACCACGGCAGGTGGTCGATCACGCGGTCCTCCCACTTCAGCTTATTCTCGTCGACCAGCAGCGCCAACGTCGCCGCCGCAAAGGCCTTCGTGTTCGACGCGATCGCGAACTGCGTGCGCGCGTCGACCGGCGAGCTGCCGCCCAGGCGGCGCACACCGTAGCCCTTTTCCAGCTCCACCTTGCCGTCTTTCACGATCGCGACCGCGATTCCGGGCACCTCGAAGGTCGTCCGCACGCGCTCCACATACGCGTCGAAGTCCGCCAGCGCCGACGGCAACGCCGCGAGCACGACACCCGCCGCCGCCAGCCACACCGCCATCCACCGCGCCGCGCGTCGAAAGTTGATCGTCATTCAATCCGTCTGTCCGCCGCCCCGCCGCAGGTCACGTCGATTTCGCACGCTCGCGGCGAGCACTATCTCCACCGCCGCCGTCAGCCGCGCCAGCTCCGCCGCATCGGGCCCGCCGTCTCGCAGTGCGACCGCCGGCACATGCACGAAGCCGCCCCGCGTCCCGCGCCGCCGTGCCAACGCCCGCATCAGGCCGTAGAAAACATGGTTGCACACAAACGTCCCCGCCGTCTGCGACACGCCCGCCCGATGCCCCGCCGCGTGCAGCGCCGCCACGATCGCCTTCACCGGCAGCGTCGAGAAATACGCCGCCGGCCCGCCGCGCACGATCGGCCGGTCCACCGGCTGCGCCCCCGCGTTGTCGGGGATGCGCGCGTCGTCGACGTTGATCGCCACCCGCTCCGGCGTGATTTCCCCGCGGCTCGCCGCCAGCCCCAGGCACACGACCAGCTCCGGCCGATGCCGGCGCAGCAGGCGCCGGAGCTCCGCGTTGGCGCGACCGAAGACACACGGCAACACCCCGCCGACAACGGTGCGTCCGGCCACCCTCCGGCCGTCCAGCGCTTGCACCACGGCCTGCGACGGATTGAACGCATCGCCGCCGAAGGGCTCGAAGCCGGTCACGAGGATTTTTTTCGCCATGCTCAGAAGCGATACACGCACAGATACATCAGCGCCACGTTGAAGACCCAGATCGCCGCCGCCATCGGCACCTGCGCCTTGATCACCGCGTGCTTGTCGTCGAGATCGAGCAACAGCGTCGGCACGAGGTTGAAGTTCGCCGCCATCGGCGTGACGAGCGTCCCGCAGTAGCCCGCCAGCATGCCGAGCGCGCCCATGATCGCGGGGTTGCCGCCGTTGGCCTGCACCACGAAGGGCAACCCGATGCCCAGCGTGATCACCGGAAACGCCGCGAACGCGTTGCCCATCACGATCGTGAAGAGCGCCATCCCCGCCCCGTAGGCGATCACAGCGACCAGCGGCGACGGCGCCGGCAGCGCTCCGCCCACCAGTTGCGCGATCACGTCGCCCACCCCGGCCTTGGCAAACACGCCGCCGAGCGATGCCAGCAACTGCGGCAGCACGATCGCCCAGCCCAGCGCCTGCAACAGGTGGCTGCCTTCGTGCCACGCCGTGCGCGGCGTGGCGCGCGTGAGCCGCATGGCCGCGGCCAACCCGACGACACACGCGAGTCCGAGCCCCACTTGGGTCAGCTGCTTCGCGTCGGCCAACCGCCACCCGTCGCCCCGCACGCGGTCGAGCGTGAACCCGAACGCGATCACCAGCGCGGGGATCAGCACCGCGGGCCAGAAGAGACGGTTGCCCAGCCGTTCCGCGTCCGCCTGCCGCTCCTCCGCCGGCCGGGCTTGCCGCCGCGGCGGCGCCACCTGATGCGCGCCCGCCAGCCCGGCGAGCACCAGCACGATGCAGCCCGTCGCGAAGGGCGGCAGCGCCTTGCCGCCGATGAACACCGCCGCGAGCAAGCCCCAAAACAACGTCGATCCCGCCCGGCGCGGGTGGCCTGCGTCGCGCGCCACGTTGACCGCGAGCGCCGCGAGGTAGACGCCCGCCAGGACCAGAAATGTCTCCGTGGTCAGCAGCGTCATCGCCCGCCCTCCGCCTCGTTCCGCCGCAGCCGGCGGTCCAGCGCCCGGTAGCGCCACGCACCCACCAGCAGCACAAACACCGCCGTCGGCGCGCCCCACAACGCCACCGTCCACACGCTCACCGGCGCGCCCGCGGCATCCAGGACTCCTTTGATCAGCAAGACCGGCCCCACCGCGACGACGATGTCGTCCGCGAAGAAATTCCCGAGGTTCTCCGCCGCCGCCGCGTGCGCCCGCACCTCGGCCGTCTTTGCCGGCGACAACTGGCCGCCCGGCTGCCCCGCCGCCGCCGCGGCCTCCGCCATCGGCGCCACGAGCGGCCGCACCATCGACGCGTGGTTGCCGATGTTGAGACCCACCGTGCTCCCCGCCGCCCGCAGCGCGTGATACAGCAAGAGCACCCGCCCCGCGGTCGCGGCCCGCGCCCGGCGGATCAGCACCGCCGCCCGCTCCTGCAGACCGTGCCGCTCCAGCAGGCCGATCACCGGCAGCATCAAAATCACCGGCAGCGTCACGAAGCGGTTTTCCGTGAACAGCCGCCCAAACTCGCTCACCACCTCGTGAAACGACATTCCGGATACAAGGCCCGTCGCGATCCCGGCCACCGCCACCGTGAGCAGGGTGTTGAACCGCAGCGCGAAGCCCGCCGCCACCACCAGAATGCCGATGAGCTTGATCATGCGCCGGGCGCCCTCACCGCCACGCCGCACCGCGCCAGCTCCTCGCGCAGGCGGCGCGCAAACGCCGTCGCCCGCGCCCCGTCGCCGTGCACGCACACCGTGTCGGCCCGCACCGCCGCATCCACGCCGTCCACGGTGCGCACTTTGCCCTCGAGGACCATCCGCCGCACCTGCGCCACCGCCGTCTCCTCGTCGTGGATCAACGCGTTCGGCCGCGAACGCGCCGTCAGCGCGCCGTCGGCCCGATACGTCCGGTCCGCAAAAACTTCCTCCGCCACCGCCAGCCCGCGCGCCCGCGCGGCGCGCGCGAATTCACTGCCCGCCAGCGCCAGCACCACCAGCCGCGGCCAGTCCGCCGCGAGCCGCTCCGCCACCGCGCCCGCCAAGGCCGCATCGCGCGCCGTCTGGTTGTAGAGCGCCCCGTGCAGTTTCACGTGCCGCAGGTCCGGCCCCGCGATCGCCGCCAGCGCCGCGATCTGTCCGGCCACCAGCCGCGCCGCCTCCTCCGGCGTCACCGGCAGCTCGCGGCGCCCGAAATGCTCCCGGTCCGCGAAGCCCGGGTGTGCCCCGATCGCCGTGCCGTGCGCGCGCGCCAGCGCGACCGTCGCCGCCATCGTCGCCGAATCCCCCGCATGCGCCCCGCACGCGATGTTGGCGGAGCTCACCAGCGGCATCAGCGCCGCGTCCTGCCCGGCGCCTTCGCCGAGGTCGCAGTTGAGATCGATCGTCCGCATGGGCCTCAACGCTGCACGCGCGCCAGTCCTTCGCGCAAGAGTCCGATCGCCCGCTCCTGCGCCCGCGCCAGTGCTCTCGCCTCCGCCGCCGTCACCGGGCGGAAGCGCACGCGATCCCCCGGCCGCAGTTGAGCCATCACCGGCAAGTCGACCGCGACGACGTGCGCCCATTGCGGATACCCGCCGATCGTCTGCGCATCGGCCAGCAGCACGATCGGTTGCCCGTCCGGCGGCACCTGCACCGTGCCCGGCGCCACCGGCGACGATGCCAACTCGCCGCCCGAACGCCGCGCCAGCGCCGGCCCCTGCAAGCGCACCCCCATCCGGTCGGACTGGGCCGAGATGCGAAACTCCGTCTCCCACCCCGCCTCGCCAAACTCCTCCGCCTGCGCTCCCGGCACGACCCGCACCGTGACGTCCGCCCCGTAGCGCGGCAGCATCCGCGGATCGACCGACCACGGTCCGACGTTGACCGGCGTCGCCCCGCCCAGCGGCAACCGGTCCCCCGCGCGCACTTCCCGGCCATGCACGCCGCCGAGCCCGGCCCGCGCATAGGTGCTCGCGCTGCCCAACACCCGCGCCACGGCCACGCCGCCCGCGATCGCCAGCACGCCCCGGCAACCGCGCGTCAGCGCGCCCACCCGCAGCCTCTCGCCCGCCGGCACGAGCCGCGGCCGCCACGCCGGCAAGGTCGCCGTCTCGGCGCCGCCGAGCGCGACGAGGGTATCCTGCGCAAACGTCAAATCCGGCCCGACCAACATGACCTCGAGCCCCGGTGCAGTTTCGGTGTTGCCCACGAGCAGATTCGCCACCCGCAGCGCCAACCCATCGCAGGCGCCGCTCAGCGACACGCCCTCCGCGCGATACCCCCGCCGCCCCCCATCCTGGACCGTCGTCCACACTCCCGCTCGCTCGACCGTGCAAACGTTCTCCGGTTGTCCATCTCCGTGGGCGAACCGCTCCGCCACCTCCGCCACCGGGTCCGCCGACCTCGCCGGCGATTTCACGACACCGCCGTCCACCGGCACAAACCGCACCCGATCACCCGCCCGGAGCAACGCGGCCGGCGCGCGGCGCGCGTCAAACAACACCGCGTCCGTCCGCCCAATCAGGTTCCACCCGCCCGGCGAGGCCATGGGATACACGCCGGTCTGCGCTCCGCCGATTCCGACCGACCCCGCCGGCACCTGCGTGCGGGGCCGACTGCGCCGCGGCGTCGCCAGCTCCGCCGGCAACCCGCCGAGATACGGAAAACCCGGCGCAAACCCGATCGCATGCACGCGATACTCCGCCCCGGCATGCCGGGCGATCACCTCCGCGCGGCTCAATCCCGTGTGCGTCGCGACGTCGTCGAGATCGGGTCCCTCCGCTCCGCCGTAGGCCACCGGAATCTCCACGATTCTCCCCGCAGTCGCCGCCGCCACGCGCAGGCGCTGCCCGGCCCGCGCGAGCCGTTCCTCCACTTCGGCCGGTTCCGGCGCGTGCCCCGGCAGGAAAAACAGCGCCACCGAGGCAAACGCGGGCACGACATCCGTCAGCCCGGGCCAAGGCTCCGCCGCGAGCGCCGTGCGCCACGCCTCGATCCGGTCGGCCATCGCGCCGTCGACCGGTCCGTCGAACGTGAACACGTAGGCGGAGTCGCCCAAAGCCGCGGGGGTCATGGCGGGCTATTTCGCCCGCCCGTCCCCCTCGGGAAAAGCAAAAAGCCCGGGGCCGCAGCCGCCGGGCTCGATGGACCACACAACTTCGGGAAACTTACTTGGCCGCGACCGCCGCGGGCGCGACCGGAGCCGCGCAGAGTTCGATCGCCGCCGCTTTCGTGGACGCCGCCAGCGCGCCCGATGTCGCCGCGCCGCGTTCGTTCGGCAGGCTCGCCGTCGTAGCGGCCGTGCCGAGGCCGCGCAGATCGTAGGTTTCGAGCAAAGCCACGCCGGTGCCGGACGCGGCCGACACGATCGCCGTGTAGTTGCCCGGCGGCAGCACCACGACGAGCGCGGATTCCGCCGTGTTGGTCGGCACGCCCGGGATCTTCGCGAGATCCGACGTGGCCGCCACTGTGCCGATATCGTCGTTGAGCGCGATCTGCCGGCCGGCCGAGTCGAAGAGCGCCAGGCGCGGGTTGGTCAGCGCGCCCACCACGCCGAACGCCGTCAGCGACGGCCCCTTAGCGGTGATGAGGGTCCGCACCGGCTCGTTGCCCTGCACGCTGATGCCGCCGATCAACACCTGGTCGCCGGCCCCGACGAAGCCGCGGATCGAGAGATTGCCGAAGCGCGAGCCCAGCGACTCCGACGACACCGTGATCTGTCCGCGCAGCTGGCCGTTCGGGAACGCCTGGCTGTGGTAGTTGAGATAGGTTCCGCCCGTGAGCAGCAGCAACGGGTCGCCGCCAAACGTGATGTCGTGCGCGCCGTCGATGAAACCATTGGCGGACGAATACGCGCCGGCGTTGGCGTTGTTGCCGAGCTGGGTATTGACGCCGCCGCTCACCCCGCGTGCGCCCGTGTGGATGTGCGAATTGGTGAACGTGCTCGTGTAGTTGAACAGCGAATGCCGGATGCTGATCTGGTTGGTCGCCGGATTGTAGAGCATCACCGCGCCGCCGAAATTCGTGACCGAGGAAAGGTTCACCGCGGGAAACGCCGCCTGCTCCTGCGCGACGTCGAGGTTCGCCACCAGGCGCACCGGCCGCGCAATCAGCTGACCGCGGATCTCGCCGCCCGGGAACTGCGCGCTGTGGATGTTGTAGTAGGCGCCGCTTTGCAGGAGCTTCAGCTTGTCGCCGCCGTGCGTCACGTTGCGGAAGGTTGCCGTCAACGTCGTGCCGCTGCGCGTGTAAACCGCTTCGGCACCAAGGTTTGTGACCACGCCGCCGTTGGCTCCCGCCGCGGCTTCGTGGATGTGCGACGCCGTCGCCGGGTTCGACATGCCGGAGATCGAGATCATCAGGTCGAAGGTATTCGCCCCGACGTCGTAGAGCATGATCGCGCTCCCCGTCGCGGTGGAGGTGGAGACGTTGGGAGCGACTTCCTGGGCGGCGTTGAGCGTCGCCCGAAGTTCGACAATCTGAGCCCGGATTCCGGGCGAAAAGAGCACGCAAAGCGCGCCCGCAACCAGACTCTGGCCAATCTGGGGAAGTTTCATAGGGGAACCAAGGTCATGACCGCCATCCGAGGTCAGGCACGCACCATCAGGTAACAACTCCGTCAGACGGCGCGTCCGCTCCCCGTCCTCTGCCCCGGCCGAGCAATTCCCCCTAGCCCCCGGGCACGAAAGAGTGCCGAAGAATCGCGGGTTTGATTTGAAGTTTGTCCGCTCCGCGCGACAAGTTTCCGCCCCATGTTCGCTCGCACCGCCCCCCTGCCCCTGCTCGCGCTCTGCCTCAGCGTCTCCGGCTGCAAGAAAGAGGAGATCACCTCTTACCGCGTGCCGAAGGAAACCGCTCCCGCCTCCCCCGCTCCCGCCGCCCTGCCCCCGGGCGGCGCCCCGACCTCGGCCCCGGCAGCCCCTACGCCCGGCGCTCCCACGATGGCCAATACCCCCGTCGCCACCGCCAGCGGCCCCGGCCTCGCCTGGTCCGCCCCCGCGTCGTGGACCGCGAAGGCCGCCGGCTCCATGCGCAAAGGCAGCTACGGCATCAAAGCCGACGGCATCGCCGGCGAGGCCGACCTCTCCATCACCGCCTTCCCCGGCGACGTCGGCGGCGATCTCGCCAACCTCAACCGCTGGCGCGGCCAGATCGGCCTCGGTCCCGTCGGCGCCGCGGAGTTCGAGTCCGCCGCCCAACGCCTCGAGCGCAACGGCCTCAAACTCATCGTCGTCGACATCGCCGGCACCGGCGCCAACGCCCAGCGCATCCTCGGCGCGATGGTCCCGCACCAGGGCGCGACGTGGTTCTTCAAACTCCTCGGCCCCGACGCGCTCGTCGCGAAAGAGAAGACCGCCTTCCTCGCCTTCCTCGATACGGTCAAACCCGCCGCCCCATGAACGACACCGTCCGCCAGTTCCGCAACTTTTTCGTCTCCCTCCAGCTGACGGTCGTCCTCCTCGCGCTCGGTCTCGTCCTCGTCTTCGTCGCCACGCTCGACCAGGTGAATCTCGGCATCTGGGCCGTGCAGGAGAAATACTTCCGCTCGTTCTTCGTCTTGTGGCGAGTCGGCGACATCCCGGTCCCGGTCTTCCCCGGCGGCTACTTCATCGGCGGGCTCCTGCTTATCAACCTGATCTCCTCCCACGTCTATCGCTTCAAATTCACCTGGAAAAAGTCGGGCATCCAACTCACGCACCTCGGCCTCATTCTCCTCCTGCTCGGTGAGCTTTTCACCGGCCTGCTCCAGGAGGATTTCAGCATGCGACTGGAGCAGAGCACGCCGCGCAACTACTCCGAGAGCTTCCGCGAAAACGAACTCGTTGTCATCGACACGACGGATCCGAAACACGACGACGTCGTCGCGATCCCCGAGTCCTACCTCCGCCCCGGCGGCTCGATCCAGCATCCCAAGCTCCCGTTCCGCCTCGTCGTCAAAGACTACTTCCCCAACTCCGATCTCGGCATGCGCACCGGCGCGACGGCCTCCGGCGGCCCCCAGGCCACCGCCGGCATCGGCCTCACCGTCAACGCCGTCGCCCGCCCGCTCACCTACAAACAGGACGAACGCAACATCCCCGCCGCCTGGATCGAGGTCCTCGGCAGCAACGGCCCCGTCGGCACCTGGCTCGTCACCACGATCGCCGGCACGCCCACTTCACCGCCGATTCTGCGCACCGCCCAAACCTTCGAGCACGGCGGCCGCACCTACACGATCGCGTTCCGCTTCACCCGCGCCTACAAGCCGTTCACGCTCGAACTCCTGAAGTTCAGCCACGACCGCTACTCCGGCACCGAGATTCCGAAAAACTTCTCCAGCCGCATCAAACTCACCACCCCGAGCGGCCAGGATGACCGCGAGGTCCTCATCTACATGAACAACCCGATGCGCCACGACGGGTTCACGTTCTACCAGGCCAGCTTCGAACCCGGCAACGACAAGGTCACGATCCTCCAGGTCGTCCGCAACCCGTCGTGGCTCATCCCCTACATCGCCTGCACC
>JBILLY010000936.1:0-2533 GCA_044375835.1 Opitutaceae bacterium | reverse complement strand
GAGCACGTTCAATTACGGCCCGGCGACCTACGTATGGGGCAACGTCGCCACCGGCGTCTTCCAGCGCGAGCCCGCGCGCCTCGATCAGCGCCCCACGCTCGACAGCGCCGGCGGCGGCAGCAACTCGCTCACGCTCACCAAGACCACCGGCGGCGTGATTCAGAGCGCGTTCCTCGGCGGCCGGCTTGTGACGACCTTCGGCGTGCGCGACGACAAGGTCTACGACAAGCGCGGTCTCGAGCCGCGCGCGCTCCTCGCGGATGGCAGCGACTTCAACTACGATGTCATCAACCGCTGGGCTGCGGGCGACTACGCTGTCAACGGCGGGCGCACCAAGACCGCCGGCGGCGTCGTGCGTCCGTTCCGCGAACTCGGCCCGATCAGCCGCGCGGCGCGAGGGGAGGGGATTGGCGGTTTCGGCGCGCGCCTGCTCGAGGGCCTCACGCTCACCTACAACCAGAGCGACAGCTTTATCCCGCAGGGCCCGCAGCAGGACGTGTTTCGCAACCAGCTCCCCAACTCCACCGGCGAAGGCAAGGACTACGGCTTCTGGCTCAACCTGAACGACGGCAAGTTCGTCCTCCGCGTGAATCGTTTCGAGACGAAGCGCATCAAGACCCGCAACGGCGACGCCGCCACCATCGCGCAACGCACCCTGCGCATCGACGTGTTCCAGAACGACGCACATCAGCTCGTGAACAACGCCCGCGCCTGGATCATGCAGGCCAACCCCGCCTTTACCCCCGCGCAGATCGACGCCGAGATCGCGCGCCAGACCGGCCTCTCCATCGAGGAGCAGCAGGAACTCGTGCTCCCCGATCCCGGCATCTCCGCCACGCAGGATGTCGAATCCCGCGGCACCGAGATCGAGCTGAACTTCAACCCGGTGAAATTTTGGACGATGCAGGCCTCGCTCTCCGAGACCGAGACGACCAACACCAACGTCTCCCGCACCACCACCGATTGGATCGCGCAGCGCATGCCCATCTGGACGACCGTCGTCGATCAGCGCACGGGCACGCGGTGGTGGGAAACCTCCTACGGCGGCAACACCCCGCGCCAGGCCTTTACCAACAACGTCGACATCCCGCTCCGGATCATTCTCCAGCAGCAGGGCAAGGCCAACCCCCAGATCCGGAAATACCGCTTCAAGATGGCGCAGAGCCTCCAGCTCTCCGGCCTCACGCAGCACCGCATCCTGCGCAACGTCGGCGTCGGCGGCGCCCTGCGCTGGGAAGACAAGGGCGGCATCGGCTACTACGGCGTGCAGCAGTTCCCCGCCTCGATCACCGAACTCGATCCCAACCGCCCGATCTACGACAAGTCGCGCTACTACGTGGACGCGTTCGTGACCTACCGCACGAAACTCTTCGCAAAGAAGATCGGCGCGACCTTCCAGCTCAACGTCCGCAACCTCGGCGAAAACGGTCGCCTGCAACCCGTGGGCGCCTTCCCCAACGGCGTCCCGCTCGCCTACCGCATCATCGATCCCGCCCTCTACATCGCGTCGGTGAAATTCGATCTGTGAAGCTGCGCGTCTGGTTCGCCGCCCTCGCGGCGGGTGCGGCGCTCGTCGCCCGCGCCGCCGATTTCTACGTCGCGCCCGATGGCAGCGACGCCGCGCCCGGCACGCTCGCCGCGCCCTTCGCCACGCTCGGTCGCGCGCGCGAAGCCGTGCGCGACCTGAAGGCGCGCACCGCGCCACGCGATTTTTCGGTCGCGCTTCGCGGTGGACTCTACCGTGTGGCCGACACCGTCGTATTCTCCGTCGCCGACTCCGCTCCCGCCGGCCGCACGATCACCTACGCCGCCTACGGCGACGAGCGCCCGGTGTTCACCGCGGCCCGCGCCGTCGCCGGTTGGCGGCCCGACCCCGCCGCTCCCGGCGCGTGGACGACGACGTTGCCCGCCGATGTCCGCCCGTTTCTCACGCTCTTCGACGCATCCGGCCGCCTCCCGCGCGCCCGCGGCCCGGCCTTCTCGCCCGCCCGGGATTACAAAGCTATCGCCGAGGGGCTCGACCGGTTCACGCTGCCGTTTCCCGTCGGCGCCCTGCAGGACTGGCCCGACCTCGACGACGCCGAACTCGTCATCCGCCCCAACTACGGCTGGGTGCTCAATATTTTGCCGCTCGCCTCCGTCGACCCGAAACGCGGCCTCGCCCGCACCCGCATCCCATCGAGTTACCCGATGGTCCGCATTCGCTGGGGCCTGCGCGATGTGAACGCCAAGGGCACCGCCTGGGTCGAAAATGTCCGCGCCGTCCTCGACGAACCCGGCGAATGGGTGCTGCACACCGCGACCCGCACGCTCGTGCTGCACTCCCGCGACGGCGCCGCCCCCGTCGGCGTCGAGGCGCCGCAACTCACCGAACTCCTGCGCGTCGAGGGCGCGATCGACTGCGACGGCCCGCGCGACACGCCCGTGCGCGGTCTCGTCTTCCGCGGCCTCGCCTTCACCGGCGGCGACCGGTGGCCGTGGGAACGCGACCGCCTCGGCTCCACGTTGCAGCACGACTGGGAGATGTTTGATC
>JBILLY010000934.1:0-2542 GCA_044375835.1 Opitutaceae bacterium | reverse complement strand
ATTGGAAAATTGGGAAATTGGGAAATTGGGAAAGCGGGAAACGGGGGGGGCGGAAAAGAAGAAAGGGGGAAAGAAGAAAGAAGAATCGGGAGGCGGAAGGCGGGGACGGAGAAGTGGAAACGGGCGAAAGAAGTAGGGCGAGACGGGCGTGCGGGCTGCGCGGGCGGGGACTGTGCGGGTGGGGCGGAGAATTTTGATGTCTTTCGGGACGGATTCCTTCCAAGTTCGCCGCTCCATGTCCCGCCTCCAGGAAGCGTTTGCCCGTGCCCGGGCCGAGAAACGAGCCGCCTTCGTCGCCTACGTGTGCGCGGGCGATCCGGATTTCGAGACGTCGGTCGACGTCTGCCGGGCGCTGCTGGCCAACGGCGTCGATGTGCTCGAGCTGGGCGTGCCGTTTTCCGATCCGCTGGCGGACGGGCTCACGAACCAGCTGGCGGCGCAGCGGGCGCTGGAGAGCGGGATTACGGCGGCGCGGGTGTTCGAGCTGGTGCGGCGGGTGCGCGAATTCAGCGCGGCGCCGATCGTGTTCTACACCTACTACAATCTGGTCTTCGCCAACGGCGTGGACGCGTATGTGGGCGCGGCGAAGGCCGCGGGGGTCGACGGCATTTTGACGCTCGATCTGCCGCCGGAGGAGGCCGACGAGATGGGCGCGGCATGCCGGGCGCACGGGGTGGAGACGGTGTTCATCGTGGCGCCGACGACGCCGGATGCGCGCATCGCGCGGATCGCGACGGCGACGACGGGTTTTGTCTACTATGTGTCGCGCGAGGGCGTGACGGGCGTGCGCGACCAGGTGGCGGGCAACATCCCGGAGGCGGTGGCGCGCATCCGGGCGCAGGCGCGGTGCCCGATGGTGGTGGGTTTCGGCATCAGCTCGCGGGCGCAGGTGGCGCAGATCGCGGCGCATGCGGACGGCGTGGTGGTGGGCAGCGCGCTGGTGAACTGCATCCGCGACCACCTCGGCGACCGGGCGGGGATCGTGGCGGCGGTGGGCGCGCGGGCGGCGGACCTCGCGGCGGGCACACGGCGGGCGGGGGCATGAGCGGCGGGGTGGCGCGGCGCAATTGCGCTTGCGGACGCGGGCGGGGCGGAGACGTATGAAGGCTCCCTCCATGGCGCGACGCATCCTCCTCATCGACGACGACCGGCTGCAGTTCCGGCTGACGCAGGCGCATGTGAAGAGTTTCCAGACGGACCTCTACGAGTTGGACTGGGCTTCGACCTACGAGGAGGGGCTGGCGAAGCTGATGTCGGGGGGCTATGCGGCCTGCCTGCTGGACTACCAGCTGGGGGAGCGGGACGGGCTGCAGCTGATCCGCGAGGCGGTGAAGCAGGGCTGCCACACGCCGATCGTGTTTCTGACCGCGGAGACGGCGGAGCGGGTGGACATCGCGGCGATGAACGCGGGGGCGCTCGACTATCTGGTGAAGGGCGAGATCACGCCGCGCATGATCGAGCGCTCGCTGCGGTATGCGCTGAAGCTGGGCGAGACGCTGGAGGCGCTGCGCCGGATGGCGACGCGCGACCAGTTGACGGGGTTGCTGAACCGGCGGGAGTTCGACCGGATTTTGCACGAGGAGCGGGAGCGCACGCTGCGGTTCGGGCACAAGCTGGCGCTGGTGATGGTGGACATCGACCACTTCAAGGCGATCAACGACACGCACGGGCACCCGGCGGGCGACGCGGTGCTGCGCGAAGTGGCGCGGCGGGTGGCGGCGGAGGTGCGCTCGGTCGACCGCGCGGTGCGGTTCGGCGGCGAGGAGTTCGCGCTGATTCTGGTGCAGACGGATTTGGCGGGCGGGCTCGACGTGGCGCGCCGGGTGGGCGCGGCGATCGCGCGGGAGCCGATTTTGGCGACCGACACGGCGGCGCTGAACGTGACCGCAAGCACGGGCGTGGCGGTGTTGCCGGACGACGCGACGAGCGAGGCGGCGCTGATCGCGAACGCGGACAAGGCGCTCTACCACTCGAAGCGGACGGGGCGGAACCGGGCGACGGCGTTTCGCGACGTGCCGGCGGGGGCTTAGGCGGCGCGGGCGGCGGGTCGCGGCAGCGGGTGGAGGCCGGGCGGGGCGGCGGGCGGCTTCAGCCCGGGACCATGATCCGCAGGCTGGCGGGACGGACGGTGAATTCGAGCACGGTGTCGCCGGCGTGGACCTCGCCGTCGGTGTGAAACGGGCCGGGGGCGGGGCGCGCGACGACGAAGCGGGGACTTTGGAGGGAGCGCACGCCGGGGACGGAGGCGATGCGGCCGGAGAAGAGGGCGGCGGCGAGGCGCGGAGCGTTGAACCAGGTGACGGGCGGGACGGCGCAGAGATCGAGGCGGCCGTCGTCGACGCGGGCGGCGGGGGCGATGCGGGCGTTGTTGCCGTATTGGTCGGCGTTGGCGACGGCGATCGTGTGGGCGCGGAGCGTTTCGCGGAGGTCGCCGGCGGTGACGACGTAGTCGGCGGGCGGGCACTCGCGCCAGGTCGCGAAGGCGGTGGAGAGGTAGCGCGGGAGGCCGCGGCGACGGAGGCGGTTGAAGCGGAGCGCGACC